>NZ_BACU01000526.1 GCF_000333275.1 Azospirillum sp. B4
CGCACATCCCCTCGCACTCATTGCCGAACAAATCTCCATGATGCCGGTCCGCCTCCGTGGACAAATCCACCTGATCCAGCGGCACCAGGTCCCGATGGAGGAATATCTGGCCGCGGTTACCCTTGAACCCGCCCCTGATGGCCCTGTCGAACTCAACGGCCTCCTTCCAGCTTGCGGGATCCTTGTCACGCATCCGCCGCCAGGCTTCGTTGGAGTGGAAAGTGCAGAAGGTGCATGCGCTCTTGACGAGGGTGCGGCGTGGGTAATTCCGCTCGAACCATCGCAGGCAGTCGGACCGGCTCATCCGTCGGTCAATCAGCGGCCAGGTTGTCCTGATCCACCCAGCAACTCGCGGAGCTTCTTGTTGATAGGGTCGATTTTATAGTCCCGCGTGCATTGACGCATCAAGGGGGCCGCGCGCCCGTCCTTACCCCTGGTGAAAGCGGGGATGGTCGAGCATTTCCCGTGCAGGATATCCCCCCTGGCGTTCGCCAGGCAGTCGGCCCTGAGATCACCGCGCTCAACCCGGAGAAGCGGAAAGGGCAGCTGCCTTTCAAGCCAGTCCAGATGGGCATAGACGGCCGTCGGCTCGCTGCGGGTATCCGCGAAGATCGCGCAGTCCGGCATCGGCCCCAGCTCACCCCGGGCCGCCATGAGCGCCAGCACGGATGATTGAACGCCAGCACCAAGGGAAATGGAGCGGATAGCGGGGAGCGGGTTGATCTCAGCCGGGCACGATGACGGGCAGCCCGGGCCCGGGGATAGGGCACGAAACATGGCAATCCTTTCAGGATAGGGCTGGGTCAACGGCCGGCGGGGCTGTAGACCACCGGCAGCTCCTCGAGCGGCCTGGCACCTGGCGACACATGGCGGGCGGCACGATAGGCCCTCACGGTGTCGGAGCCGCGGGCCACCTCGAAGACACCGGTGGCGCGGAGGCCGGCAAGCCCGGTACCAATGAGGGCCAGGGCCAAGAGGACGGTCTTGAGCATCGTCATGACCACGCCTCCCGGCCAAGAGCGATCCTGGACCTGGCCGGCTGGCCCTTCCCTCGTGCGGTACTGCCTCTGGATCGGGCGATCCTGTGAAGGGAAGCCAGGGGATCGATTGCCCCCGCCGGCTTGCGCAGGATGCCGGCCAGGAGGGCAGCCCTGCTGGTGGTCACGGCATGGCCCGGCTGCTCAAGGCTCACCAGGGCCGCCAGGGCGGCGTTCTCCGGTCCATGGCGCTCACAGGCCTCCCGGTAGCTGGAGGCCCTGAAACCCACCTGGCTGGCGGCTATGGCGCCCGCCACCTCCAGATCGGAAAGCGTCGCCTCACCAGGGTCTTTCAGCAGATATGAGGTCACCAGGTCGCTGAACACCGGGGATAGGGGCACCAAGGCCGACACCCGGCCCCCGAATGCCAGTTTTTTGGACCGCTTCCACCCTTCCACGCCGCAGCTCATGGCGTCACCGGGATCAAAGTCCACCTGCGCCGGTGGTTGGCCCGGTGGTTGGCTATGTCTCTGTGCGCCTAGTTCTGGTGGCACATTGGAACAGGCCCCTACAATATCTAGGGTGATCCAGG
>NZ_BACU01000525.1 GCF_000333275.1 Azospirillum sp. B4
TCCGGCTCATTTTCCTCTCGGCCTTGCGGCACCGCACCCATGGTGTTTCGAGGTCCAAGCGCCTCACGATACTTTTATTGAACTGATATCAGGAGAACGAAGTCAAATTGCAGGAGGGCAACTCGCTGTCGAGTGCTGCCCGTTTCGTCGTGTTGGGCTACAGCTACCATCAGGTGAGCCATCTAGACATGTCTTCTGGGCTGATAGGCTGAGATTCGTTGGACAGGCTTTCCAACAGGGTGCTGGGGTTCTTCGCCACACCCCATCGCACGTTCGGGTCGGGATCGGCGGCCAGGCGCTCCAGTACCGGCACTGGCGTCAAATGGTAAGACGCCACATTCCAGCGCAAGTCCCTTTCGGGATCGGCCGACAGGCGCTCCAGGGCTGGCTCCGACACCCATCGGCTCAACGACAGGCACTCGCGGACATACCTGAGGGGATCGGCGGCCAGACGTTCCAAGGCCGGTCCCGGCGTCGACTGGTTCATTGCCACGTTCCCCCGCACGCCGTCGTCGGGATCGGCGGCCAGGCGCTCCAGGGACGGTCCCGGCACCGATGGTTTATCCGCCACCTTCCGCCGCACGTTCACTTCGGGATCGGCGGTCAGTCGATCCAGGACCGTCACGGGCACCGATGGGTTCTCCGCTACCCCCTGGCGCACGTCCCATTCGGGATCGGCTGCCAGACGCTCCAGGGTCGGACCTGGTGTCGAGGGGTTCATCGCCACAAGCCGTCGCACGTCCGGGTCGAGATCTGCGGCCAGGCGCTCCAGGGCCGGCCCCGGCGTTGAGGGGTTATACGCCGGGATTGTGCACACCTCTCCGTGGGGATCGGTGGCCAGGCGAGCCAAGAGTGGCCCTGGCGTCGAGGGGTTCGCCGCCGCGATCGCGCGCACGCCCGCTTCGGGATCGGCGGCCAGTCGAGCCAGGACCGTCACGGGCACCGATGGGTTCTCCGCTACGGTGAATTGGACGCGCTCATCCTCGTCGGCGGCCAGCCGCTCCAGGACCGGCCCCGATGCCGATCGGTTCCCTCCCACAGCCGCTCGCACCCTATTTTCGGGATCGGCGGCTAGGCGCTCCAGGACCGGTCCCGATGCCGATCGGTTCCCTCCCACAGCCTCCCGCACCCTATATTCGGGGTCGGCGGCTAGGCGCTCCAGGACCGGTCCCGATGCCGATCGGTTCCCTCCCACAGCCTCCCGCACCCTATATTCGGGGTCGGCGGCTAGGCGCTCCAGGACCGGTCCCGATGCCGATCGGTTCCCTCCCACAGCCTCCCGCACCCTATATTCGGGGTCGGCGGCCAAGCTCTCCAAGATCGGCCCCGGTGTCGAGGGGAGCATTGCTATGCACCTGCGCACGTCCCGGTCGGCGTCGGTAGCTAGGCGCTCCAGGGCTGGCCGCGTCACAGAGGGGTTCAACGACGCCATACCCTGGCGCACGTCGACGTAGGGATCGGAGGCCAGGCGCTCCAGGGCCGGCCCCGGCGTTGAGGGGTTCTTCGCAACACTCCGTCGCACGCTCCTGTCGGCGTCGGCAGCCAGGCGCTCCAGCAGCGGCCCCGGCGCCGAGGGGTTTTTCGCCACACCCCATCGCACGTTCGGGTCGGGATCGGCGGCCAGGCGCTCCAGGGCCGGCGCCGGCGCCGAGGGGTTTTGCGCCACGGTCACGCGCACGTCCGCGTCGGGATC
>NZ_BACU01000524.1 GCF_000333275.1 Azospirillum sp. B4
CGATCTTGCGTTCCTTCTCCAGGCTTTCCGGCAGCATGCCGGCTTTGGCGCCCTCCGCCAGGATGTAGTCGTCGTCGTAGATGTCCATGCCCAGCCAGGTGCCGCGCTTCTTGGCCATCTCGATGCCTTCGTCGTCGATCAGGCTGGCATGTTCGATGGTGTCTATGCCGGCGCGGATGGACGCCTTGATGCCGTCGGTGCCATGGGCGTGGGCGGCCACTTTCATGCCCAGGGCGTGGGCCTCCTTGGCGATGGCGTCCAGTTCCTCCTGTGTCAGCTGCTGGGCGCCGGGGCTGTCGCCCTTGGACAGCACGCCACCGGTGGCGCAGACCTTCACCAGGTCGGCGCCGAACTTCTTCACCCAGCGCACCTTCTGCACCATGCCCCAGGGGCTGTCGGCCACGCCTTCGCCCACGCGGCCATAGTCGGCCGGCAGCAGGTTTTCATCGCAATGGCCGCCGGTGGCGCCCAGCAGCGGGCCGGAGACCTTCATGCGCGGCCCCGGCACCAGGCCGCTGTCGATGGCGTTGCGCAGGGCCACGTCGGTGAAGGCGTCGGCGCCCACGTTGCGCACGGCGGTGAAGCCCGCCATCAGCGTCAGCTTGGCGTTGGCCACCCCGGCGATGGCCTTGTCGGCGGTGGTGACGCCCAGCGACTCATAGCCGTTCCAGGTGGGCTGGCTGGTCAGGTGGGTGTGCATGTCGATCAGGCCGGGCAGCAGGGTCAGGCCCGGCAGGGCCACGGTGCGGGCGTCGGCCGGCGCCGTCACCGTCCCTTGCGCCCCAACCGCCGTGATGCGGCCGTCGACGATCAGCACGGCGGGACGGTCCACCACCTTGCCCGCCAGCACGTCGACCAGATGGTCGGCCGTCACCAGCACCGTGTCGGCCTGGGCGCGCGCGGTCGTCGCCAGGATGCCCAGGGCCAGGCCCGCCAGCAGGCGCCGGGCGCGTCGATGGGTGGGCGCGAAGGTGCGGTCGGACATGATGCGAAGCCCCGTTCTTTGGATTTTGGATAAAGCGCTGGCGGGAAGGTGCCCGGCGGGTCGCCCCGGCGTCAACGGGACAATCATGGCGGAGTCCCGGGTGTCTGGCGCGCGTCCCGGCCCCGCGACTCACCGTCGCGGCGCGCTCATTAAAAAAATGTCAGGGAATTAAAAAAAATTCAGGAAGGCCGACAGGATCGGCGCGGACGCGCGTGCAAGGGGAGTGTGGCGTCCAAAGCGGCCACCGGTTCAAGGTCTGGCGCAAAGGCGCGGGCTCCTCCTCTTCCTCCCAAACGGGGTTCCATATCCGTCCGGATGCCGTCGCGGCGTCCTGGGCGCGCGGGGACGTTCCACCGACCGGCCAGTGGCGAGAGGGCCGGGCGGACCGGGGCCCCGGGGTGTCCAGGGATCAGTCGCGATGGGGGTCGGGGACCTGCCGCCGCTCTCGGGCGGACGGGGCCTGCTCCGTGTCGCTGTTGGCGGCGGCGGACGAAGGCGGCTGGGCGGATGGCGCCGCGCGCGGGCCAAAAAAAACGGACGCCCCCGCGCCCTGGGCGCCCGCCCCGGGTGCGGCACCCGTGGACGGCTGCCAGTCCTTCAGCGCCGCCGCGACCAGGGTGCGCTCCACCCGTTCCATCATGCCCGGCGGCGGTTCCAGTTCCGGCGCGTCTTCCGCGATCAGGCTTTCCAGGCGGCGCATTTCCCGCACGCGCGCCCGCGCCCCGGATGAGGACAATAACAGGGCCGCGACGCCCCGCTGGTGCTCGACCGGCCAGGCGCGAAGCTGGCCCCCGAATTGGCACAGCAGGTCGTCCAGTTCCTCAGGCGTCATCAAAAGCATCCCGGGGCCGTATGGCGGTCTTGCGGAAGGCGACCCGAAGGCGCTGGCGCGCGCGTTTCAGCAAAGCCTCCGCCGCCACGACGGTCGTGTTCATCGCCGCCGCCACTTCGGCCGCGGACATCGATTGATCGTAATATAGAGATAGCGCCACCTGCTGACTAGCTGGAAGTCGTTGCCGTGCTGTGTGCAAAACTGTCGCCAACTCTTTTTCCAGAACGATTTCGTCAAAGCTTTGACTATCGTCCAGGATGTCTTCTGTCAGCTCCAGGCTGTTTTCCGCTGGCCGGCGGCGATAGTCGATACAGCGGTTGATGACGATGCGATGGATCCAGGTGGTGAACTTGGCGCTGACCGGCTGCCACGTTTCCCGATGGTTCCACACCTGCAGGAAGGCGTCCTGCACCACATCCTCGGCATCGCTGTCGTTGGGCAGGATGCGGCGGGCCACGGCGTAGAGGCGGCGGAAATAGCGGCGGATCAGCAGGCGGTAGGCGTCGACGTTCCCCGTCTTCAACAGGGCCATCAGCGTTTCGTCCGTGGCGTCGGCCAGGGTGCCGCCGTCAAGCACGGGGGTCATCGCCACCACGCCGCCCGCGACACCCGGGTCCAGGATCGCGCCGGCCGGTCCGCCGCGCGAAGCAGGAGAGCTTGTCATCATCACCGCCATCTCTTCTTCTTGACCCCGGGAACGGCCTGCCGCCGGCCCCGGGTTTCCCGGGGTGGCCTGTCGCCATCCCGGACCTCATTGATCCGTCCCGCCGCTGAAGACGTCCCCAAATCCTCTTCAAGTCCTGTCCCGGCGCACCCCCGTCCCCCGCTGGCATGTCCCCTGCGGACGCCGGACGGCATAGGTTAAACGGGGCACACGCCGCCGGCTGTTCCTGAAAATGGCGTGGCCCCATTGGAATCACCCCGCTTTCGGTGGCTTTGCCCACAACCGGCGGTGCAGCGACAGCCGTTCCTGGATGCGTCGCACCCGGCCCGGGACGTCGCGCCCGCCGGCCGCCCGGCCCAGCGCCAGGATGAAGGCGGCGTACAGCTGGCTCAGCGCCTTGCCGCTGGGGCCGCCGACGATGTTGGTCATCACCACCTGCAGGCCGGTATAGATCTTGATCGCGTGGACGATGTCGGCGTGGAAGCGGTCGAACTGCCCGTCGCGGGCATGACGCTCGGCCGACATGCACAGCTGCACCGCCCGGTCCTGCAGGGCCTCCACCACCTTGTGGGGCGGCAGGGTCTGCTTGGCCGATCCGTAGGCGCTGGAGGCGCGCTGGAACGCGGAATGGTTCATGGCCGTCTGTCACTCTCGGAAATTGGGGAAGGGAAGGGTGCTGGATTTCCCCCGGCTGGTGCCGGCGGAACGGGCCGGCGTCAGTCGCTGCTGCTGCTGGAGTCGGAATACGCCTTCAAGGTCTTCAACAGATTGGCCGCCGTCTGCGCCTGCGCCTCCAGCTTGGCGTAATAGGTCGCCAACTGGGTGCCGTAGGCCTCGGCCCGGCTGCGGATGTCGTCCGCCTTGCTGGTCAGGTCGGTGTCGTAATCCGTCAGGGTGTCGATCAGGTTCTGCAGGGTGCCGTCGTCGGTGTCGCCCGCGGTGTCGGAGGTGTTGTGGATCAGGTCGGCCAGTCCGCTGCTGGTGCTGACGCTGACGGTCATGCTCTGGGATCCCAGATAGACCAGGGACATTCCTGCATATGCCGTGCCATCGTTGCCGATGATGCGGGTGCCGCTGATGGTGAACAGCGACGTGTCGCCGTTGACGCCGGCGGAGGCGATGGTGCCGTCGTCGTTCATGGTGATGTCCAGGTCGAAGGACAGGCTGTCCGTGCTGTCGGGGGAGCGCAGCATGGTCAGCTCGGTGGAGCTGGAGGAGTAGTTGAAGCCCAGCAGCGTCTCCAGATCATCGAGGTTGTCGGACAGCGCGCTGTCCAGCGTCGTGCTGTCGATGGCCAGCGTGTTGTCGCTGTTGAAGGAAATGCCCAGCGAGGCGATGGAATAGGTGCCGTCGGTCAGGTTCAGGGCGCTTTGCAGCGCCGTGGAGATGGAGCGCACCTGGCTGTCTGCGAACAGCACGGCGGAGCTGGCCGGGCCGCCGTCGGTGCCCGTGGCCTGCTGGGTGGAGATGAAGTTGCGCACGGCGTTGTAGGCCGTGACGAAGGTGGAGATGCCGCTCTTGATGGCGCTGAGGTTGGCCGTCAGCTCCATGGTGATGGTGGAGCCGGTGTCGGTGGAGCTGTCGTAATCGCTTGAATAAAGGTCCAGCGTCACGCCTGACAGCACGTCGCTGATAACGTTGCTGCTGCGCTGGATGTCGATGCCGTCGACCTCGATCTCCGATCCCTGCGCCGCCGTCAGCTCGTCGGCGTAGCTGCCGTCTGAGTTGGTGACGCCCAGCGAGGTCAGGATGCCGCTGCTGTCATTGCTGAACTCGATGGCCTTGCCGGTGTCCGTGGCCGTCAGCACCAGCTCGTAGGCGCTGTCCGAGACCTGGATGATGCTGGCGGAGATGTTGGTGCTGTCGCTCTGCTTGTTGATGGCGGCGGCGATGTCCTTCAGGCTGTCGGTGCTGCTGACGCTGACGGTGGCCGTCGACCCGTCCGCCAGGCCCAGCGAGAAGCTGCCGGACAGGTTCAGGGCGCCGGTCTGGCTGGTCTGGGTGGTGCTACCCAGCTTTTCCGCCGTGGCCAGCTGCTTGATGACGATGGTGTGGGTGCCGGTCGCGGTGCCGTCGTCCACCGACACGCCCAGCATGTCGTCGGCCGAGACGCTGGAACTGCCGCCCGAGAGATAGGCGGTCCGTTCAGAGAACAGGTTGGTGCTGGAGCTGTCGACCGGATTGGACAGGGCTTCCGCCGCCGTCGCCAGGGTGTTCAGCAGTGTCTGGAATTCCTCGTAAGCCGAGATTTTGGTTTCGTTGGCCGAAACCTCGCTGTCGATGCTGTCGGCCCGCGTCTCCTTGGCCGCCACGGCGGCGGCCACCAGGGCGGAATAGTCCAGCCCGGTGACGGAAGACGTGGATGATGATGACGACGATGTGGTCGTCGTGGAACTCGACGTGCTGCTGGATATCGTTGACACCGCCATGGCTGACCCCCGGCCCCTTAAGCGAAACTAAGCCCCCACGGGAAACTGGGGACGCCCGGTGAGGGGCGCCCCCGTTCAGTCCTCACTGCAGCAGCTTCAGCAGCTCGGACGGCAGCTGGTTGGCCTTGGCCAGGGCGTTGATGCCGGCCTGGACCAGGGTGTCCTCGTTGGACAGCTTGGTCTGTTCCGACGCCACGTCGACGTCCATGATGGCGGACTGCGCCGCCTCCTGGTTTTCGATGGAGGTGGAGATCATCTCCCCCTGGTATTCGAAGCGGGAGATCTGGGCACCGACCTTGGCGCGGGCCGTGGACAGGGCGCTGATCGCCGACTTGATGGTGGTGATGGCCGAGGTGGCACCATCGGAGGTCGAGACGCTGGACCCGGTCAGCCCCAGCGCGCTGCTGTCCACCGTGGTCAGGCTGATGGTGATCGTGTCCGTGGTCGCCGTGCCCACCAGGAAGGTGACGCCCGAGGACCAGGAACCCGTGCCGTCCAGCAGGCTCTGGCTGTTGAAGCGGGTGCCCGTGGCGATGCTGTCCACTTCGTCCGTCAGCTGCTGGTATTCGGCGTCGATGTAGCCGCGCTCCGTGTCCGTCACGGTGCCCGAGACGGATTCGGTGGCCAGCGATTCCATGCGCTGCAGGATGTCGCTGATGCGGGCCATGCCGCCGTCCGCCGCCTGCAGGATGGACTCGCCGTTCGAGGCGTTGGTCGACGCCTGGTTCAGCATGGTGACGTCGGACTGGATCTTGGTGCCGACCGCCAGGCCGGCGGCGTCGTCCGACGCCTTGGTGATGCGGGAACCGGAGGCGATCTTGGAAACCGAGGACGCTTCGGCCTCGGAATTGGTGTTCAGGTAGCGCAGGGCGGAGTTCGCCGCTGTGTTGGTGGTGACTACAGGCATCATGGACCTCCATGTGGTTGGCGAGAGGTTCGTGGGGCTGCCGCCTTTTGCGGCCGGGCCGTACTCCCCCTCACACGGTTCAACGGCAGGTCGGATGGAAGCGGGCGCACTTTTTTCGCTTATTTGCGAAAAATTTCGGGCGCCTACAGGTAGTTCGCGAGGCTCATTTTCTGTGACGCGGCAATGGCCTGCATCGTCGCCTCTAAAGATGTCTGTAACGTCGTGACGGTTGTTGAGACTTCGGCCAGATCGACACTTTTTATGTCGCTGCTCTGGTCGCTGGCGAAGGAATTTATATCGGTCAGATGGCTGGATGCCGTCTGAATTCTGGAGGACGTGTCCGATAATGTTTGCCCGATATCGCTCAAACCGCTGGACGCGTCGTTGACCAGATCCAGCGCGCTGGTCAGCGTGTCGTCGTCCAGGGGGTCGGTGTTGCTGATCATGTTCAGCGCCCGCATCAGCTTCTCGATGGATGGGTCGTCGGCGGTGACGCCGTAGCTGATGGTCTGGCTGCTGCTGACCCGCACCGTGGCCAGGGTGTCGTTGCCGCTGTAATAGCTGGTGTCGGCGTCGCTATCCGACGTCAGCGCGCCGTAGGTGGAGCTGTCCACCGACACCGGCGCGTGGGTGGTGTCGCTGCCGCCGAACAGGTACTGGCCGCCATAGGTGTCGTTCAGGATGGACGCCACGTCCGACAGCCAGCCCGACGCCTCCTCCTGGTAGGTGCTGCGGCTGGTCTCGTCGGTGGACATGGCCTCGCTGATGGCGGTCTTCAGGGTGGTGGCGATGTCGGAGATGCTGGTGATGTCGGACGCGATGGCGTCGATCTTGGTGACGGTGGCGTCGGCGTTGGCGATCAGGGTGCTGGAGTAGCTGACCTCGCTCTCCAGGTTCACCAGCAGCTTGACGTTGCCGTCCAGGCCGGTGCTGGCCAGGCCCCCGTAGGTGGTGGACTTGGCGCTGGTGGCCTCCTGCACCTGCGCCGCGTTCAGGGCGGACTCGTTCTTCAGCATGTACTGGACGAGGGCGTTGTGGGCGCCGGCGGTGGAAATGCGGTTCATCGTCGGGCCTCCCTCAATTGACCATCTCGATGGTGGCGGTGAACATCTCCTGCAGCGTCGACATGATCTTGGCCGCCGCCTGGTAGGCCTGCTCCAGGGTGGAGACCATGGCCGTCTCCTCATCCAGGCTGACGCCCGATTGGGAGCTGAGCGCCGTGGTGGCGTCGTCCAGGGCCGAACTCGCGGTGTCAGCCTTGGTGGACGCGGCGGAGGCGGCGTTGGCGGCGCTGCTGATGATGGTGGAGGCATAGCCCGCCAGGCTGGTGCTGGCCTTGGCCAGGCCGCCGGCGCTGCTGAAGCTCTGCGTGCCGGTGAAGGCGCTTTCCAGATCGCTGATGATGCTGACGTCGCCGGAAGTGATGGCCGTGTCGCCCACCGCCAGGTCGGTGCTGGACGACAGGGTGCCGGTGGGCAGCAGCGAGGCGTCGGCCGAGATCGCGCTGTTGACGGCGATGTCGCTGGCGCCAGTGCCGGTCAGCACATCGTTCAGGCCGAAATAGAGCGAGGCGCCCTCGCCATCCGTGCCGACGCTGCTGTCCATCTCGTTCACGGCGATGCCGTCGCTGCTGTCGGCGGCGGTGATGGTCAGGTGGCCGTCGCTGTCGATGCTGGCGGTGAAGTTGCCGCTGGCGTTGATGGTGTCCAGCAGATCCTGCACCGTGGACAGGCCGCTCATGTCGATGTCCAGCACGGCGGCGGTGTCGTCGTTGCCGTCCACCGCCACCAGGCGCAGGGTGCCGGTGCCCGACAGGCTGTCGCTGGCGCTGACCGTCGCCGTGCCGGTCAGCGAGGTCGCGGCCGGATAGCTGGTCCCCTGGTTGGAAATGGTGTTGACCGTGCTGATGACCGTGCTGGCCAGATTGTCCAGCCGGGTCTGCTGGTCCACCAGGGTGCTGTCGCGCAGGGTGACCAGGGCGCCGATGGCGCCGGTCTTGACGGTGCTGGTGATGTCGGTGCCGTCCACGCTGATGGCGCTGAAGCCCGTGGGGTATGTCGTGTCGGCGGTGACGCTGCTGGCGGCGGTGTAGCTCAGCGTGTGGGCGGTGCTGCCCACCAGCACCTGGCCAGAGGAGGTGGAGACCTGCATGGCGCCGGTGCTGTCCACCGAATAGCTGACGCCCAGATAGCTGGACAGCGTCTTCAACTGGCTGTCGCGCTGGTCCTCCAGGTCGGCGGTGGACTGGCCGGCGGCCTTGGCGGCCACGATCTGCTTGTTCAGCGACGCGATGGTGGTGATGGCGGTGTTGGCCGCGTCCACATCGGTGGCGATGTCGCTGTCGGCCTGGGCGCGCAGGCCCTGGATGGTGCTGGACGCCGTGCTGATGGTGGTGGCCATGTCCTCCAGCGCCGTCACCGTGGCGCTCTTGTCCGTGTCGGTTCCGCCGCCCGACGCCAGGGTGGACAGGTCGCTGGTCACCGTGTCGATGACATCGGCGATGGAGTCGCTGCCGGACACGGTGCCATAGGCGGAATCCACGTCGGCCATGTAGCTGCTCAGCACGCTGGCCTGGCTGTTGGACGAGGTGGAGGACACCACCTGGCGCAACAGATATTCGTCCACGTCGCGCGTCACGCTGCTGACGCTCACCCCCGACGCCTGGCCGTTGACGGTGACGGCGGACTGGTTGGCCGTCTTCTTGGTGTAGCCGTCGGTGCTGGCGTTGGCCGTGTTGGCGCTGGTGACGGTGATGGCCGTCTGCGTCGCCGTCAGGGCGGATTGGGCGATGGAGCCGGCGGTGCGGAGCGACATGGGGTGCTCTCCTTCAGGCGGTGAACTGCACGCAGTGGCGCGCCTGGACCGTGTTCAGCCGGATTTGCCGGCCGCGGGCGGGGTAATAGCCCTGGACGTCGTTGCTGCGTTCGCGGGTGACGTGCAGCAGGCCCTGCAGGCGTGACTTGCGGCCCTTCAGTTCCGCCGCCATGCCGCTCTGCAGGGCCGCCATCTCCTCCATCAGGCCCTTCAGCTGCGGCGCCCAGTGCTGGGCGGTGGCGGCGCGCGCCTGCGTGCCCCGGACCTGGGACAGGGTCACGCGCATCAGCGCCTCCGCCTCGCGCAGGTGCTTCAGCGCGGTGTACATGGCCCGGCGCCGTTCCAGGGTCGCCTCGCCGAAGCGGGCGGCGGCCTGGAAGGCGGCGAAGGCCTCCAGCATGACGGGCGGGAATTGCGTGCCGCCGACGGGTGGCGGGGGCAGGGCCGCGACGGCCGCCACGGGCGCCGGCGCCGGGGACTCCACCGTGATGGCGGCGGGTGCCGGGGCGTTGAACAGGCGGGACAGGAAGCTGGTCATCGCGTACCCCGGCGGTAGGAGGGCAGATAGGCGTTGTTGAGGGCGCGGGAGTAGAGGCCCAGGGCCTTGGCCCGCTGCTGCTGCCCGTGGATCAGGGGACGCAGCTCGGCCAGGGCCTGTTCCAGCCGCTCCTGGTAGCGGGTCAGGTCGTCGATCAGCGCCAGCTGCGCGGCGCGGCGGATATGGCCCCCCACCCGCACGCCGGGCGTCAGCGCGGAGCGCACGGCGGCGTTCAGGCGCTTGCCCTCGCGCAGCAGGCGGTCCAGCCGCGTGGGATCGAAGACGGAGGAGCCGCCCACAGGATTTTCCGAAGGGGTCGAGTGCGTCATGGCCCGGCCCCTTACCGCTTGGCCTGCATCAGGGTGTCCATCATGTCCTGCGCCGTGGACACCACCTTGGCCGCCGCCGAATAGGCCTGCTGGGCGTAAATCATGCGGCTCAGCTCGTCCGAGACGTCGACGTTGGAGCTTTCCAGCGAGCTTGACTCGATGGTGCCGGCGCCGTCGCTGCCCGCCTCCTTCAGGGTGTATGAGCCTGACGCCGTGGACTGGGCGTAGGTCTGGCCGGAGACGGCGGTCAGACCGTCCTCGTTGGCGAAGGTGGCCACCGGGATTTTATAGACGGTCTTGGACTGGCCGTTGTCGAAGTTGGCGACGACGCTGCCATCCGTATTGATGTCCACGCTGCTGAGCGTGCCCTTGGCGTAGCCATCCTGTTTGGTGCTGGTGACGGTCACGCCGGCGGTGGTGGAGCCGCTGGCGTATTGGGTGATCGATCCGCTGCCGCCGTTCTCGCCATAGTCCAGCGTGATGGTGCTGTCGGTGGCGCCACTGCTCCAGCCCGTGATCCCCAGCGAGATGTCGGTGGTGGGCGAGGCCAGGCTGCCGTCGCTGTTGAAGGTCAGGGTGACGGGCGTGCCGCTGCTGGTGCCGGTGACGGTGGAGCCGTCGGTGGCCGACACCGGGTTGCTGGCGTCCAGTTCCCAGCTGTTGGTACCCGTCTTGGTCCAGGTCAGGGTGACGGTGCTGCTGTTGCCCAGGCTGTCGTAGACCTCGGTGTCCGTGGTGTAGCTGTCGCCCACCTCGGCGTCCGAAGGCAGGTTCATGGAGGTTGTCACCTTGGTCGTCGCGTTGGGCGAGCCGGTGATGTCGTCGAGGTTGATCTTTTCCAGGCTGGCGGTGTCGCTGCGGTTGGTCGCCAGGATGTTGCCGTCGTCGTCCGTGGCCCAGCCTTCCAGGTAGTAGCCCTCGGTGTTCACCAGGTAGCCGTCGTCATCCTCGCTGAAGCTGCCATCGCGGGTGTAGTAGGCCTGGGTGCTGCTGCCGTCGTTGACCACGAACATGCCGTCGCCATCCAACGCCAGGTTGGTGGTGGTCGAGGACGAGGTGATGTCGCCCTGGCTGGACACGGTCTGCAGGGTGCTCGCCGTGACGCCGCCGTAGTCGGCGGAACTGGACTGGCTGTCGGTCAGCAAGGCGGTGAAGGACGTGTCGGTCGCCTTGTAGCCGGTGCTGGACGAGTTGGAGATGTTGCTGGAGATGGACGTGAACGCCTTGGACTGGGCGTACAGGGCCGAGGTGGCGGTGTTCAGGGCGCTGAAGATGCTCATGGCCGTGGTTCCTTGGGAGCAGAAACGGCGGTGGGTCCAGTGAGGCCGCCACCTCAAGAAAGCGCGTTCAGAATCAGAGGATTGACGTCACGTCATCCATGCTGATCTCGTAAGAGCCCAGCATCAGCTGGGCGGTGCCGGTGGAGGTGTCGACGCCGGTCACCTTGCCCACGCCGTAGGCCGTGACCGATGAGGCGGCGCTGTCGGTGGTGGCGGTGATGGACAGGGTGTAGGTGCCGGAGGTGGCCGTGCCGCCATCGGTCTCGGTGCCGTCCCAGGTGATGTAGTTGGTGCCGGCGGTGGTGGTGCCCGTGCCGCTGTAGACGACGTTGCCGTCGCTATCGCTGACCGTGTAGCTGACGCTGTCGGCGTCGGACGGCAGGGTGTAGCTCCAGATGGCGGAACCGTCCTGCAACGGCGCTTCGTCGCTGTCGGTGGAGACGGTCTGGCCCAGATAGCTGTAGGCCGGATAGCTGCTGGTGAAGCTGCTGAGCGTGCTGCTGATGCTGTCCAGATAGGTGTTGGACGCCTGCTGCGCCTCCAGGCTGGACATCTGCACCAGCTGGGTCGTGAAGGTGCTGGTGTCCATCGGGCTGGTGGGGTCCTGGGTCTCCAGTTCCTTGAGCAGCAGGGTCAGCATGGTGTTGAAGTCGCCCAGGACGCTGGTGGACGACGAGGACGAGGTGGTGCTCGTCGTGCTGCTGGTGCTGGAACTGGTGCTGCTGACTGACGTCATGATCCGACCCCATCCTCCGGCGGCCCTTGGATCCTGGAATGGGGATCCCGGCCGGAATTGGCTTTCGATCGGTTCAACGCCACCCCTCACAGAAGCGGGCGCACTTTTTTTCGAAATTTCCAAAAAAAGTTTCGGGCGATGAAGTCACGGACCGGGATATATGCTTTCCATTCGTTTACTTGATCTGGCATCAGCAGAGTTCGAGTATTTGAGTAGGCATAATTTTACTAGTCAAACATTGCCGATCGGCAGTTTTTTCCTAGCTTCTTCATAAAGAATCGGAAAAATGGCGGAAATCCTGGGCTTTCGGCCAACGCCATATCAACGGCCGCCCGGCAGATTTTGCCCATCGCGCGCGCGGGCGCCCCGCCAACGCCGGGCCCCGACGGGTTGCCCGGCGTCGCACGTGAGGAGGGGGTATGACGGATGGAATGGGAAGGGCGCCGCCCATGGGTGTGACGCGACCACGGGAAGACGGGATGGCCGACGGGGATTCCGCCCTGGCCGCGGCGGCGGCGCTGCTGTCGGCCGGCCGGGCGGATGCCGCCTGGATCCTGTGCCGGCCGGTTCTGGCGGCGGGCGTTCGCGCCGTGCCCTGGCTGGCGCTGGCCGGCCGTGTGCTGCTGGCCCTCGACCGCCCGGGGGAGGCGGAACCCCTGCTCGCGCTGGCCGCCGGCACCGCGCGGCCGGTGGAGGCGGCGGACCTGGGCCTCTTCACCCTGTGGGGCGTGGCGCTGCGCCGACTGGGCCGCGTGCCCCAGGCGGAACCGGTGCTGCGCATGGCCGTGCGCCTGTCGCCCCGGGACGCCGTCTGCCACAGCAACCTGGCGGCGGTGCTGCGCGTGCTGGACCGCCTGGCGGAGGGGGAGGCCGCGGCGCGGGCCGCCCTGGCGCTCGACTCCGACCTGGTCAACGCCCATGTCAACCTGGCCTCCCTCCTGCTGGCCCGGGGCCAGGCGCGGGCGGCGCTGGCGGCCAGCCGTGAAGCCTTGGCCCGCGAGCCTGGGCAGGCGGAAGCGCTGTACAGCCAGGCGGCGGCCTTGCAGGCCCTGGATGATTTCGCCGGGGCGGCGGCGGCCTGGGACCACGCGGCGAACGTCCATCCGGACGACGCCCGCCTGGGGTTCGGCCGCGCCAACCTGGATCTGGCGCGGGGCGACCTGGCCCGGGGCTGGGCCGGCTATGACGCCCGGGTGGCGGCGGAACCGCAGCGCTTCCGCGCCATCCCCGACCTCCCCGACTGGCAAGGACAGCGTCTGGATGGCCCCCTGCTGATCTGGCGGGAGCAGGGGCTGGGCGACGAACTGATGTTCGCCAGCTGCTACGCCGATGCCATCGCGGCCGCCGGGTCGGCGGTGGTGCGCTGCGACCCCCGGTTGGCGGGCCTGTTCGGCCGCGCCTTTCCCGGCGCGCGGATGGTGGTGGAGGCTGATCCGGCGGAAAGGGACGCGGTGGCCCAGGCGGCGGCCGGGTCGTTGCCCCGCCTGCTGCGCGGCCGGCTGGCGGACTTCGGGGCGACGGGCGGCTATTTGCGGGCGCGGCCGGACCTGCTGGCCCACTGGCGGGGCCGGCTGGCGGCGCTGGACGGCGATGGGCCCGCGACCTTGAAGGTGGGGGTGTGCTGGCGCAGCGGCTTGGACGTGGAAAGCCGCGCCGGGCGCCAGGCGGCGCTGGCGGATTGGGCGCCCCTGCTGGGACTGCCGGGGGTCACCGCGATCATGCTGCAATATGGCGATACGGAGGCGGAGCGTGCCGCCCTGGGGCCACTGGCGCCCCGGCATTTTCCGGACCTGGACCAGCGCGACGATCTGGAGGGGCTGGCGGCCCTGCTATCCGCCCTGGACCTGGTGGTCACGGTGCCCACGGCCACCGGCGAACTGGCCGGCGCGCTGGGCGTGCCGGTCTGGCGCCTGGCGGGTGAACTGGACGTCACCTGCCTGGGCACGGGGGCCCGGCCCTGGTTCCCGTCCATGCGGGTATTCCGCGCCGGCGCCACGCCCCGCGCGACCGTCATCCGCCGGATGGCGGCGGAAATCGCGGAACGGCGTCCCACGGCGGCATGATCGTCGAATACATCAGGCACGCCGAAACACACCCCGGCCCTCTGATGGCGGGGTGTGCTTGGGATCGGCGCTGTCAGGACGCGTGGCGCAGGGCCGGGGCGCGGTCGCTATAGGCGGGACGCACATGGTCCGCCCGGCGGGAGCGGTCGCGGATGATGCGCAACGCCTCCAGCAGGGTGCGGCGCTGGTGGCTGTCCAGGTCGGCCAGCAGCAGGTCGTTCACGGCCTGGCGCAGGGGCTGGAGCCGGCGCAGCACCGCCAGGCCCTCGGCCGTGGCGGACAGCAGCTTGCGGCGGCGGTCGCTGGGGTCGTCCTCTTGGCGGATCAGGCCCTTGCGCAGCAGCTCCGTCACCGTGGCGCTGATGTGCGGACGGGACAGGCCGCGGGCGGCGGCGATCTCGGAAGAGAAGATGCAGCCCTGGCGGCCGTTGGGGACGCCGCCGGAGACGCCCAGGTCGCCGAACGCGTCGGCGTGGGGATCATTGGCCGGCAGGCTGGGGCCGTCGTTGAAGTTGCGGTCACCCGCCACGTTCATCAGAACGGTCCACTGCGGTGCCGTCAGACCGGCTTCTTCCAGCAGGGGCTCGCTGTGGCGGACCAGGGCGTTGGCGACGTCGATGACGCAGAGCGCGATGGCATCTTCGGCGCGGAAATGGGCAAGGGCGTCGAGCATGGAATGGAACCCCCACGTAACTGTTTTCACGCCCCCACCATGATGCCTCCGACCCACCCTGGCATTGACCAGGATCAATAGCGCGCGCCGCGGACGAAACGAATGAAGCAGGCCCGAAAATGCGAAACGGGCGCCCGGTGAGGCCGGCCGCCCGTCTTTCCGCACTGGTGATGCCGGCCCCGTGGGCCCGGGGTCACAGCGTCCGCAGGTTGCCGGCGGCCGACTTGCCCTTGCGGGGGTCGTGCTGCAGGTCGAAGCTGACCTTCTGGCCTTCGTTCAGCGAGCGCAGGCCCGCCTGCTCCACGGCGCTGATGTGGACGAACACGTCGGCGGTGCCGTCCTCAGGCTGGATGAAGCCGTAACCCTTGGTGCTGTTGAACCACTTAACGGTACCGATCGACATGGTGTCTCCTTGAGGGGTATTTCCCGGTCCGGCGTCGCCCGGCCGCGGGTATGCGGGCGCAGGCATCAAATCGTGACGGGTGCCAAGCCGGTGGACCGGAGGGGGCTCCGCGACAAATTCGATGCCATAGTCATGGAATCGACACCGTCTCAGGACAAGCAAGAAAATCTGAACAATACTTAAAGTGCCGGTTTGGCTGTACTGATGGATGAGGGTACGTGGCCGACATATATATCCGGCCGGCCTTTCGGATGATGGGGATAGGCCGCTGTTGAGGTGCCGGATATTAGAGCGGAGGTGATCGCCTTCCGTCTTAAGGCACGACGCGGGTGGAGATGCCGAAGACGCGCAGCGCCTCGCGCAGTTCGGGCAGGGCGCGCTCCACCACGGCCTTGCCCTCGGCGATCGCCTCCTCCGCCCGGTCGAACTCCAGCAGGCCGATATGGCCCAGGCGCGGCTTCAGGTGGATGTCCGGCGGCTCGCCCGCCAGGCGGGACCGGGTGATGCGGTCCAGCGCGATGCCCAGGGACGTGGCCATGACGCCGAACATGCTGGGCCCCTCGTACTTGGGCGGTTGGGGCCGGGCGCGGCGGCGGGATTGCAGGAAGGTGGACAGGAATTCGAAGTTGTGGCGGGGGTGCGGTTCGATCTCCGTCCCCCCGTCCGCCGGGGCCTCCATGTCCTCGGTCGCCGGGGCGGCGTCCGGCGGGGCGGCGGCGGTGGCCTCCGCGTCATGGCGGCCCCGGGTGCGGCCGATGATGTCGGCGTTCAGGTCGACCGCCACCACCATGGCGGCGCCCATGGCGCGGCAGGCGGCCACGGGCACCGGGTCGACCAGGGCGCCGTCCACCAGCCAGCGGCCGTCCACATGGCTGGGCGGGAAGATGCCCGGCATGGCGTAGGAGGCGCGCATCGCTTCCACCACCGACCCGCGGCGCAGCCACACCTCCTTGCCGGTGGCCAGATCCGTGGCCACGGTGATGAAGGGGCTGGCCAGGTCGTCGAAGGTGGCGTCGCCGATATGCTGGTTCAGCTCCGCCAGCAATTTCTCCCCGCCGATGAGGCCGCCGCCGGTGCGCAGGCGCAGGTCCAGCAGGCCCAGGATGCGCATCTTGGTCAGGTTGCGCGACCAGTGCTCCAGCGTGTCCAGGTGGTTGGCGAGATAGACGCCGCCCACCAGCGCGCCGATGGAGCAGCCGGACACCACGTCGGGCACGATGCCGTGCTGGGCCAGGCCCTGCAGCACGCCGATGTGCGCCCAGCCGCGCGCGACGCCCCCGCCCAGGGCCAGGCCAAGCTTGGGGCGGGGATGATGGCGGTCCGGATGGCGGTCAGGCATGGCGGCGGCGATCTCCTGGAGGGTGGTTGGCGACTAATGTAGGGGGCGGGGCCAACGGCACCAGCGTACCGGCTTCTGTTACCCCGCGATAGTGGCGCCACGGCGACAGGTTTGGGGTGAAACCGGGCCGGGCTGGCGCCGCCGCGGCGGTCTGCTATGGTGGCCGCCCGTTCCACCCTGCCCGGAAACCCAGGCCCATGACCAGCGCGCCCCGGCTTTTGTTCCCCGTTCCGCAGCCCACGGTGCCCGTCGCCGGCCCGTTGGGTGTTCAAGACGGGGACGCCGTCTTCCCCGTGCACCGCATCTATTGCATTGGGCGCAACTACGCGGCGCACGCCCGCGAAATGGGCTCCGACCCCACGCGGGAACCGCCGTTCTTTTTCCAGAAGCCGGCCGACGCCGTGCAGGTGGTGCCGCCCGGCACCGTGGCCGACCACCCCTATCCCACCCTGACCAGCAATTATCATTATGAGGTGGAGCTGGTGGCCGCCATCGGCACCGGCGGCCGCGACATCCCGGTGGACCGGGCGCTGGATCACGTCTTCGGCTACGCCGTCGGCCTGGACATGACCCGCCGCGACCTGCAGCGCGCCATGGGCGACATCAAGAAGCCGTGGGAGATCGGCAAGGCCTTCGACCGGTCCGCCCCCATCGGCCCGCTTCACCCCGTGTCGCAGGTGGGCCATTTGGCCACCGGCGCCATCACCCTGGCGGTGAACGGGGAGGTCAAGCAGTCCTCCACCCTGGACCAGATGACCTGGAAGCTGGCGGAGCAGATCGCCAACCTGTCCCAGGCCTTCGCCCTGCTGCCCGGCGACCTGATCTACACCGGCACGCCGGAGAACGTGGGCCCGGTGGTGCCGGGCGACGTCATCACCGCCCACATCGACGGCCTGCCCGACCTGTCGCTGCGCATCACCGAGCGGGAGTAGGGGCCATCCGCGCATACCGGTGACCGCCGCCTTCGTGCTAAGCATGGCGCCGTCTTTTCCCGTGCCGGGCGCATGCCCGCCGCAGTCCGAGGTTCGCTGGTCCCTTGTCCAAGAAGCCTAAGCAGAAGCCCCAGCACACCGCCACCCTGCCGCTGGTGAGGCGCCTGGCCGGCAATTACCTGCGGCCCTACATCGGCATGGTGCTGCTGGCCAGCGTCCTCATCGCCATCAACGCCGGCAGCTCGGCGGTGCTGGCGCAGAAGCTGGTGCCGCTGATCGACGAGGTGTTGAGCGGCAAGAACCCCGGCTATCTGCGCACCTTCGCCATCATCGTCTTCGCGACGTTCGTTGTGCGGGGGTTTTCGGGGTATTTTTCAGCCGTTCTCATGAATAACGTGGGACAGCGCCTGGTGGCCGCCTTGCAGAAGCAGCTCTACAACCACCTGATCAAGGCGGACCTGGGCTATCTGCACTCCCTGCCGTCGGGCCAGCTGGTCTCCAGCCTGGTGAACGACGTGAACCAGGTGCGCCAGGGCACGGCGGAGGTGCTGACCAACTACGGCCAGAGCGTGCTGACCCTGGTCTTCCTGGTGGGGGTGATGTTCCAGCAGGATTGGCTGCTGGCCACCATCTCGCTGACCGTGGTGCCCTTCACCACCCTGATGCTCAGCCGCATGACCGGCCGGCTGCGCCGGGTGGCGGGGCGCACGCAGGCGGCATTGGGCACCTTCGCCAGCATCCTGACCCAGACCTTCCAGGGCGCCCGCCATGTCAAGGCCTATGGCATGGAGGAGTATGAGATGCGGCGCGTGGCCGGCATCGCCGACGACCTGCGCAAGCTGACCAACAAGTCCTTCCGCGTCTCCTCCTCCCTCATCCCCATCAATGAGGTGCTGAGCGGCGTCATTTCGTCGGCGTCATCATCATGGCG
>NZ_BACU01000523.1 GCF_000333275.1 Azospirillum sp. B4
CGCCCGGTCCTGCTGGCCGGCCTGGCGTTGACGGCGGCGTGCTCCAGCCACAAGACCTTTTACAACGTCACCACGCCGCTGGGCCAGTCGCTGGGCCACACCACGTCGGAGGACGCGGCGAAGGTGGCGCTGCGCGCCTGGTTCATCCGCGTGGACACCAATCAGGACGGCAAGCTGTCGCCGGAGGAGTTCCAGGCGGAAGCCGACGCCGTCTTTAACCATTACGACCTGAACGGCGATGGCGCCCTGAACGTGGCGGAGCTGGAGAAGGTGCGCCAGGCCGACCGCATGGCCCAGGCGGGCGGCCCGCCGCATGCCGGGCACGGCGGTCCCGACGGCGGTCCCCCCGATGGCGCTCCTCCGGAAAACGCCCCCGGCGGTGGGCCTGGCGGTGGGGCCGGTGGCGGCATGGGAGGCGGCATGGGTGGCGGCCCCGGTGGTGGTATGGGCGGGGGCCGGGGCGGCGTCGATCCCATCATGGCGGCCGACACCAACGTGGACTTCCGCGTGACGCGGGACGAGTTCCACGCCTACGCCCGCGCGCTGTTCGAGGTCATCGACGCCAACCACGACGGCCAGCTGACCTTGGAGGAGATCGAGAAGGTCGACCTGACGATGCAGGAGCCGGGCGGTGGTGGGCGTGGCGGCGGCGGCCCCGGCGGCGGGATGGGCGGCGGCCGGCATGGCGGCGGCATGGGTGGTCCAGGCGGCGGCATGGGCGGGCCCGGTGGGATGTAAGGGCGTGTGATCTGGGCGGTATGTGGAAAGCCTGGGGGGTGGGGTGACGATGGCGGTCGAAATCCGCCGCCGAAATCGGCTAATGTCGCCCCATCTCAAGCCCTTGGCCGGCCACAGCTGGCCAATCGCCCCTGGAAAGGACGCCCATGGACCGGTGGATCGAAAGCGTGCTGTTCGCCAGCCGCTGGCTGCTCGCCCCCCTTTACCTCGGCCTCGTGGTGGCCCTGGTGCTGCCGCTGGCGGGATTCGTCCATGAGCTGTACGAATTGATCAGCCACCTGGCCAGCGCCACCTCGCATGAGATCATCCTGGGCCTGCTGTCGCTCATCGACCTGTCGCTGATCGCCAACCTGGTGTTGATGGTGATCTTCGCGGGGTATGAGAATTTCGTGTCGAAGATCAGCGTGGCCAGCCACGCCGACCGCCTGGAATGGATGGGCGAGGTGGACTTCGGCGGGCTGAAGCTGCGTCTCATCGCCTCCATCGTCGCCATCTCCGGTATCCAGCTGCTGCGCGCCTTCATGAGCGTCGGCAACGTCAGCGACCGGGACCTGATGTGGTCCACCGTCATCCACGTCGTCTTCGTCGCTTCCGGCGTGCTGCTGGCGCTGATGGACTACCTGACCGAGAAGGCCCACAAGGTGCAGAACGGGCACTGAGGCATTTTCCTCAGGCGCCGGCGGCCATATCCGTGGCCTTGGCCATCCTCGACTTCCAGTCCGCCTTCAGCGCCGCCGCCACCTCGGCGATGACGGTGCCCCAGTCACCCTGGCGCCGCTGCCGGAACAGGCGGGTGTTGGGATACCAGGGGGTGTCCTGGCTGTGCAGACGCCAGCGCCAGTCGGGCGCGAAGGGCAGCAGCAGCCAGACGGGCCGGCCCAGCGCGCCGGCCAGGTGCGCCACCGCCGTGTCCACCGTGATCACCAGGTCCAGGCCGGCCAGCAGGGCGGCGGTGTCGGTGAAGTCCGCCAGGTCGGCATCGCCCACACCCAGTGCCGCCATCACCTCACCATCCCCCGGCCGGCGATCCTTCTGCACGGCATGCAGGCTGACGCCGGGCACGCCCGCCAGCGGCCCCGCCAACTCCGCCAGCGGGATGCTGCGCAACCGGTCCGCCCGGTGTTTCGGGTTGCCGGACCAGGCCAGCCCCACCGCGCGCCCACCACCGCCCAGCCGCCGCCGCCATGCGGCGGTGTGGTCGGGGTCCGTCGCCAGATAGGCGCCGGGAACGGTCAGGCCGGCGGCGTCGGCCACGCCCAGCGCCGCCGGCAGGCTCATCAGCGGCACATGCAGGTCGAAGGCGGGCAGGGCTTGCCCCCGCGCCACGACCTCCAGGCCCGGCATCGCCAGGCCGGCACGCAGCAGGGCCAGCAGGGGCGGCTGCACCTCCAGCACGATCCGGCCGTCGCGCGGCAGGCGGTCCACGAAGCGGACGAATTGCAGGGTGTCACCCAGGCCCTGTTCGGCATGGACCAGCAGGGTGCGGCCGGCCAGTTGCTCCCCCCGCCATTCGGGCACGGTGAAGCCCCGGTCCGCCAGGTCGCTGACCCCGCCCCGCCAACGCCAGGCGTAGGCGGGCCAGCCCCGGGCGTCGTCGCCGGCCAGCAGCCAGGCCAGCGCCTGGTTGAAGCGCACCACGCCGTTGTCGGGCGCCAGCGCCGCCGCCCGGGCGTGCATGGCGTGCGCTTCCGCCATCGTGCCCTGTTCCGCCAGGGCCTGGGCCAGGTTGGACAGGTAGGTGGCCTCATGCGGGGCCAAGTCCACGGCACGCCGATAGCTGTCTACCGCCGCCGCACCGTCCCCCGCCAGCTGAAGGGCCGTGCCCAGGTTGACCTGGATGTTGGCGGCGTCCGGCGCCAGGCTGGCCGCCCGGCGGTGCAGGGCCAGCGCCTGGTCCAGCTGGCCGCCGGCTTGCAGCAGCAGCCCCAGGTTGGTCAGGGCGTCCGGCCAGTCGGGCGACAGGTGCAGGGCGCGGGCATAGGCGGCCATGGCCTCCGCCGGCCGGCCCTGGTCGGCCAGCACGTTGCCCAAGCCTAGGAAGGCGGGGGCGTTGTCGGCGTTCCGGCGGATGGCGTCGGCGTAGGCCGACAGCGCGGCGGCACCGTCGCCGATGGCCTCCAGCGCCATGCCCAGGGTGACGCGGATGCCGGCGTCGGCCGGGGCCAGGGCGGCGGCCATGCGGAAGGCGGCGACGGCACCCGGCAGTTCCCCCATGGCCTGGCGGGACAGGCCCAGGCGCAGGTGGGCGTCGGCGTCGCCTGGCTGCAGGAAGAGGATGCGTTGATAGGCGGCGGCACTTTCCGGCAGGCGGCCCAGCGCGTGGAAGGCGTCGCCCAGGGCGCGCAGGGCGGCCACGTTGCCGGGCTGCGATTCCACCACGCGGGCCAGGGCCTGGGCCCCGTCCTCCAGGCGGTTGGTGCGGCAGAGGATGATGCCCAGCAGATGCAGCACCGCGGCTTCATTGGGCAGGCGGCGCAGGATGACGCGGCACAGCTTCTCCGCCTCCAGCGGCCGTCCGGCCTGGTCATGGCGCTGCGCCTGTCCGAACAGCGCCGCCAGATCCGGCGACACCATCAACCGATCCTTACTGACCGCCGTCATGGCCGCCGCCCCCGCAAATTCTCCCCCGGTGCTTGCAGTGTGGCGATCATCGGCCGGGCATACCAATGGCACGGACAGGGCGCGCCAATGCGGAAATACCGCGCCTGCTTTGGCGCCTTGATCCGTGTAGCTAAAATTGAATCTATTTCCGCCGAAGGCGCGCCCGGGGCAGGGCCGCGTCCTCGGCCCGGCGGGGGACGGCGATGCTCAGCAGTTTGGCGATGACGGCCGATGGGGTTGAATCCTTTGATTTCCGCTTTTCCACCGGCGCGCTGACGCCCAACGACATCCTGGACAGCGCCACGTCGCCCCCCGGCCGCTATGTGTGGGAGGTGGCGCGGCGCACACTGGCCGCCTGCCCCACCGCCGACGCCGTGGTGGTCAGCAACCCCATCCTGCCCATCCGGGGCAGCCGGCTGGCCAAGCTGGTCCTGGGGGGTGGGGGGACCGGCGGGCCTTTGCCCTGCCCCGCCGTGGTGACGGACGAGGGCACCTTTCCCATCGCCTACGTCCTGCCCCGCCGCCTGTTCGAGGAGGGGTTGGGCCGTTTCCTCTGCCTGCTGTCGGTCAGCCGCTCCGCCGCCGACGCCCAACTGCTGTCCCACCTGACGGGCGGTGGCTTTGTCCCCCGGCGGACCAGCGCGCTGCGCGCCGTGGGCTCCCTGCCGGACAACACCCCCCAGGGCTATGTCCTGGGCGACAATATGGAAGCCTGGCTGGTCCAGTGCGTCAACGCGGTGACGCTGATGCGGTCGCGGGGTGATTGGCGGGGGCTGCCCTTCGCCGCCCACCATCCCGGCCATGCCGGCGACGTGCTGTTCTTCAGCCTGGCGTCGCGCCTGGTGCCGGCGGACCAGCTGGCTTTCGACGCCCAGGTGGTGTGCCGCGCCTATCTCGACATCTTCCAGGACTGCGGCAACCGGCTGGAGCCCATCGTGCTGGACATCCCGCCGGCGCCCCGGAACACCGATGTGGGCGACGGCCGCTATTTCATCGACAGCCTGGCCCATCTGCCACCCGGCGTGGCGGAGGGGACGTTCATCGTCTTCTGCCGTTATTCCAAGGCCTACGCCAAGTCGCCCTTCAACCTCATCGACCACGCGCGGTTCAGCCTGGGCGACCCGGTGGCCACGGTCGGCGACACCCTCTACCAGCGCGGCCCCCTGCTGAACCAGCCCCGGCACCGCGCCGGCCCGGCCCTGTCGCGGGGCGCCGCCTTGCGTGTGCTGATGCAGCTGACGGGCGGTTGGGATCTCAAGACCTATCCGGCCAAGGACCGCCGGGTCCTCATCCGGGCCCTGGTCGACCTGGGGTGCGAGGTCACGGTGATCGACCTGCCCGACGCGGCGGCCGACGGCGCCACGGTGGCGACGGCCGGCAGCACCCGCGCGCTGAAGGCCCTGCTGGCCGAGCACCACGTCTTCATCAGCGTCGATAGCTTCCCCCTGCATTTCGCCAGCCAGATCCTGGGCCATCCCACCGTGGCCATCTTCGGCTGCACCGCGCCCGGCAATTCCGACGCGCCCCGGCGGCCGGGCTATCGCCTGCCGGCGCCGGCCTTGCCCTGCGGCCCCTGCGGCTGCCTGGATTACTGTCCCCTGCTGATGATCCGCGAATGCACCAACCAGCCGCGCCCGGCGCAGCTGGTGGCCGCCGTCATGGAAGTGGCGCAGGAGGCCTACGGCGCCGACAGCGTGTTGGCGGTCCCCCTGGCCCAGGGCGACGCGGCTTAGCCATGTTGGGCGGGATCGCGATCACCGGCGGGCGGATGGCGGCGTACGACTTCCGCTTTTCCCTGGGCGCCTTGACGCCGTTCGACCTGCTGGACAGCGCCACCGCGCCCCCCGGCCGCATGGTGTGGGAGGTGGCGCGGCGGGTGCTGGCCCTGGCGCCGGACGCCGATGCCGTGGTGGTCAGCAATCCGCTGCTGGCGGTGAAGGGCAAGCGCCTGGCCGCCCTGCTGCGCGATGGCGAGGCCCTGCGTTGTCCCGCGGTGCTGACGGATGCGGAAACCTTCCCCGTCGCCTACGTCCTGCCGCGCGCCCTGTTCGATGAGGGCCTCGGCCGCTTCCTCTGCCTGTTGTCCGCCAACCGGGCGGCCACGGACGCGCAACTGCTGTCGCAACTGACCGGCCGCATCGTTCCTCGCCGCCGCACGCCGTTGAAGTCCGTCGCCCCGCTGCCCCGTATCACGGCCCAGGGCTACATCCTGGGTGACAATCTGGCCGCCTGGCAGGCGCAGTGCGCCGATGCCATCAGGCTGATCCGCGCCCGGGCCGATTGGCGGCGCCTGCCCTTCGCCGCCCACCACCCGTGTCATGCCGGCGACGTGCTGTTCTTCAGCTTGGCGTCCCGCCTGGTGCCGCCGTGGCGGCTGGCCTTCGACGCCCAGGTGGTGTGCCGCGACTACCTGGATATCTTCCGCGACTGCGGCAATCGGCTGGCCCCCATCGTCCTGGACATTCCCCCCGTCAGCCGCACGGGCGAGACGTCGGACGGCCGCTATTTTCTGGACAGCCTGGCGCATATCGATGCGGAGACGCGGGGCCGCACCTTCATGGTTTATTGCCGCTTCTCCAAATCCTACACTCGCTCCCCCTTCAACCTGATCGATCAGGCGCGCTTCGCCCTGGGCGATCCGGTGGCCACCCTGGCCGACACGCTCTACCACCAGGCGCCCCGGGTCCACAGCCGCTGCCCCCGCCCCGTTCGGCCCCTGCGCGTGCTGATGCAGCTGTCGGGCGGCTGGCCCCTGAAGACCTATCCGGCGGGTGACGCCCGGGTGCTGGTCCGGGCCCTGATATGCCTCGGGGCGCGGGTCACCGTGCTGGACGCGCCGGAACTCGCGGCCGACGGCGCCACCCCGGCCACGGGCGGCAGCACCGAGCGGCTGGCGGCCCTGATCCGCGACCACCACGTGGTCGTCAGCGTCGACAGCTTTCCCCTGCATTTCGCCAGCCAGATCCTGGGCCATCCCACGGTGGCGATCTTCGGGTCCACCTTCCCGGGCAATTCCGACGCCCCCCGGCGGGCGGGCTACCGCCTGCCGCCGCCGGCGCTGCCCTGCGGCCCCTGCGGCGGCTACAAGGCCTGCCCGCTGGACGGGGGGCCGGAATGCCGCAACCACCCGCCGCCCACCACCCTCGTGGCGGCCATCCTGGACCTGGCGGCGGAGGCCTACGGCCCCACCGCCGCCCCCACCAATCTGGCCTCCCCCGTCCTCGCCCCTCTGGCAGAAGGAGACGCGGCATGACCCCGCCCCTGACCCTGCGCGTGCTCGCCTTCTTCGATGCCCGCTTCCAACTCTCCGGCCCGTTGTGGCAGGCGCTGGGCGGGGGCGATCCGTGGCAGTCCGCCCTGGCCGCCTATCCCGCCCGGCGGCACCACAGCCCCCTGTTGCAGCCGGGCAAGGCGCTGGGCCGCTATGACCTGGCCGATGCCGCCAGCGCCGGCCGGGTGGTGGCGGTGGCGCGGGCCGCCGGCATTGGCGGCTTCGTCCTGGACTGCCACCGTCATGAGGGCCGCTACCTGACCGGCGCCGATTGCCTGGACCCCTGGTGCGACACGGATTTCGGCCTGGCCTTCCGCTGGACGCCGGCGCCGGTGGAGGATGCCGCGGTGGACGCCGTGGCGCTGATGGAGGCCATCGCCGGCTACAGCCCGGTCATGGCCGACGGCCGGCCGCTGCTGCTGGTGAACGAACCCTACAAGCTGCCTGACCCGGCGGGGACGGTGGCCCTGCTGCGCCAGGCGGCAGCGGATGCGGATCTGGGGCCGATCTACCTGGTGGCCACGGCGGCGGAGGCGCGTGGCGGCCTGCTGGACGCCGGCTTCGACGCCCTGCTGGACCCCAGCCCGGCGCAGTGGCGCTCCTGCAAGCCGGCGGAGCTGCTGAACGGCTACACCTTTTTGCAGGCGGAGGCGGGCCAGGCCGATGCCGGCATGTTCGACGACACCATCATGAGCTATGCCCAGTTCGTGAACAGCCGCATGGTGGACCGGCCCACGCGCGGCAAGGTCTTCCCCCGGGTGGTGCTGGACTATGCCGACTGGCCCGACCATCCCCAGGGTGGCGCCACCCTGTTGGCCAGCACCTCCTCGGTGCTGTACCGCCGCTTCCTGGCCGGGGCCATGGTCCATGTCGCCCACCATTTTCCGGAAGGCGAGCGGCTGGTCTTCATCGACAGCTGGAACCACTGGCGCCAGCGCAGCCAGATCGAACCCACCACCCAGTTCGGCGCCACCGTGCTGGATGAGACTGCGAACGGCATCCGCCAGGGCGGTTATGTCGCCCTGACCCGGGTGGGCGAACCGGCGCCCGGCCAGTCGCCGGCCGTGGACTATGGCATCATCGCTGCGCTGTGCCGCCAGATCGAGGATGAGCTGTCAGCGTCCGCCTGACAGCGCGCCGGTGAAGAAGTCGATCAGGCCGAACGGCGCGTTGTCGCCCAGGCACAGGTCCAGGATGTGGTGCGCCCCCACGGCCGCCGCCGCGCTGCGGGGGAACAGGGCGGCCTCATAGGCGGCCAGTGCCGCTTCGGCGTCGCCAGGGTGCGCCGCGATGGCGGTCCCAAGCTCCGCGCCGTCCAGCATCGCCAGGTTGGCACCGTCGCCGGCGGGTGGCGCCAGGTGGGCGGCGTCGCCCAGCAGGGTCACGCCGGGCACGCGCGGCCACCGGTGGCCGGTGGGCAGGGTGTGGAGCAGGCGCGGCACTGGCGGGCTGTCGCCGTCGGTGATCAGCGCGGTCAGCGCCGGCGTCCATCCGTCGAACTCCGCCGCGATGCGGGCCCTGGCGGCGGCGGCGTCGCTGAAGTCGATGGCGGAGATCCACTCCAGCGGCCGCTTCAGTGCGATGTAGGCGTGCAGGATGCTTCGCGGTTCGCGGTGGGCGATGATGCCCTTGCCCGGGGTCAGCGCGAACAGTGCCCCGCCGCCCACCGCCTCGGCGGTCGCGGGATGCCGCGTGTCGGCATCGTGCAGATAGGTCTCCACGAAGGTGGTGCCGACGTAGGTGGGTTTCGCCTCCGACAGCAGCGGCCGCACCTTGGACCAGGCGCCGTCGGCCCCGACCAGAAGATCGGCGGTCACGGTCGACCCGTCCGTGAAGGTCAGGGCATGCCGGCCGCCGCCCCGGGCGGCGATGCCGGTGAGTTTCCTACCCCACTGGATGGTCCCGGCCGGCAGGCTGTCGATCAGGATGCGCCGCAGCTCACCGCGCAGCACCTCCGGCCGTCCGCCGGTGCCGTCGTCGGGCTGAGCGAACAGCACGGCGCCTTGCGGGTCCAGGGCGCGCGACGCCTGGCCGCCCGGGTGGATCAGGGCGCGGAACTGGTCGTGCAGGCCGGCGATCTTTAGCGCCCGCTGGCCGTCCCCCTCATGAATGTCCAGCATGCCGCCCTGGGCGCGGGCGCCGGCCGAGGACTCCGCCTCATAAACCGTCGCCGGGATGCCGTGGCAGTGGAGAACGCGGGCAAGGACAAGGCCGCCCAGGCCCGCGCCGACGATGGTGACGGGTGTGGTCATCAGGGTTCCCTCAATAAATTGGAACAGCGTTCCATTGATATTAATTGGAACGACGTTCCACTCCTGTCAAGATGGTCCTTATGAGCCCCCGCACCCCCCGGCGCCCCGATGCGCTCTCCAAGGAAAAGATCGTCGCGACCGCCATCGATATCCTCGACCGGGAGGGGGAGGGCGGGCTGACCTTCCGCGCGCTGGCGGCGCGCCTGGCGACCGGCAGCGGGGCGATCTACTGGCATGTCGCCGACAAGGACGCCCTGCTGGCCGCCGCCACCGGTGATGTCATCACCCGGGCCATGTCAGGGGTGGGGACAGGCGGGGAAGGTGGCGCTGAGCCACGTCAGGCGATACGGGTCATCGCGCTGGGCATCTTCGACGCCATCGATGCGCACCCCTGGGTGGGCGCGCAGTTTTCCCGGCAGCCGTGGCAGCCGGCGATGCTGCGGGTGTTTGAGGCCATCGGCGGCCGGCTGCACGCGCTGGGCGTGCCGGAACGGGTATGGTTCGATGCCTGGTCGGCGCTGGTGACCTACATCTTCGGCGCCGCTGGGCAGAACGCCGCGAATGCCCGCCTCCAGGCGCCGGGCACGGACCGGTCGGCCGCCCTCGCCGCCATCGCGGACGGATGGGCGCGGCTGGATCCGGCCGACTATCCCTTCCTGCGCCAGGTGGCCCCGCAACTGAGCGGGCACGACGACCGCGCCCAGTTCCTGGCCGGCGTCGACCTCATCCTGGCCGGCATCGGGACCGTCCAAAAATAATCCCCGCCGGCCTGACACCGGCGGGGATTCAAAAGCCGGTCCCGCAGCGAGCACCGCAGGGCGCAGCGAGGAAGGCAAGGGCCCGGATGGGCCCGCCCGCCGACTGAGGGATTACGACGGCGTGTGGTAGATCTCCGCGCCCTGGGCCAGGAAGGCCTCCGACATCTCGGCCATGCCCTTCTCGGCTTCCACGAAGCTTCCCTCCACGCCGGCCAGGTCGCGCACTTCCTGGCTGATCTTCATGGAGCAGAACTTCGGCCCGCACATGCTGCAGAAGTGCGCCAGCTTGGCGCCATCGGCGGGCAGGGTCTGGTCGTGGAACTTCTCCGCCGTTTCCGGATCCAGCGACAGGTTGAACTGGTCGCGCCAGCGGAACTCGAACCGGGCGCGGCTCAGCGCGTCGTCACGCAGGCGGGCGGCGGGGTGGCCCTTGGCCAGGTCGGCCGCGTGCGCCGCGATCTTGTAGGTGACGACACCCACCTTCACGTCGTCGCGGTCGGGCAGGCCCAGATGCTCCTTGGGCGTGACGTAGCACAGCATGGCGGTGCCGAACCAGCCGATCTGGGCGGCGCCGATGGCGCTGGTGATGTGGTCGTAGCCGGGGGCGATGTCGGTGGTCAGGGGCCCGAGAGTGTAGAACGGCGCTTCGCCGCACCACTTCAGCTGCAGGTCCATGTTCTCCTTGATCTTGTGCATGGGCACGTGGCCCGGGCCCTCGATCATCACCTGCACGTCATGCTTCCAGGCGATCTGCGTCAGCTCGCCCAGGGTCTTCAGCTCGGCGAACTGGGCGGCGTCGTTGGCGTCGGCGATGCTGCCGGGACGCAGGCCGTCGCCCAGGGAGAAGGCCACGTCATAGGCCTTCATGATCTCGCAGATCTCATTGAACCGGGTGTAGAGGAAATTCTCCTTGTGGTGCGCCAGGCACCACTTGGCCATGATGCTGCCGCCGCGCGAGACGATGCCGGTGACGCGCTTGGCCGTCAGCGGGATGTGGGCCAGGCGCACGCCGGCGTGGATGGTGAAATAGTCCACGCCCTGCTCGCACTGCTCGATCAGGGTGTCGCGGAACACCTCCCACGTCAGGTCCTCGGCCTTGCCGTTCACCTTCTCCAGCGCCTGGTAGATGGGCACGGTGCCGATGGGCACGGGGCTGTTGCGGATGATCCATTCGCGGATGGTGTGGATGTTGCGGCCGGTCGACAGGTCCATGACCGTGTCGGCACCCCAGCGGATGGACCACACCAGCTTGTCCACTTCTTCCGCCACCGATGAGGTGACGGCGGAATTGCCGATGTTGGCGTTGATCTTGACCAGGAAGTTGCGGCCGATGGCCATCGGCTCCGATTCCGGGTGGTTGATGTTGTTGGGGATGATGGCGCGGCCGCGCGCGATCTCATCCCGCACGAACTCCGGCGTCACGAAGTCCGGGATGGCCGCGCCGAAGCTCTCGCCATCGCGCTCCATCTGTTCCTTCAGCGCCTGGCGGCCCAGGTTCTCGCGGATGGCGACGTATTCCATCTCCGGCGTCACGATGCCGGCGCGGGCGTAGGCCAGCTGGGTGACAGGGCGGCCATCCTTGGCGCGCAGGGGCAGGCGGCCGGCGCGGTCGAACACCGGCACGGGGCTGCTCTCGCCCTCCTTCAACCCGTTGTCCACCGCCTTGATGGCGCGTCCCTCATAGGTCTCCACATCGCCCCGGCCCTCGATCCAGGCGCGGCGCAGCTCCGCCAGGCCCAGCCGGATGTCCGTGGTCACGGCCGGGTCGGTATAGGGCCCCGATGGGTCGTAGACCCGCACCGGCGGCTCATTGGCGCTGGGGGACAGGTCGATCTCGCGCATGGCCACGAGCAGGTCGGGGTGCAGGGTGCCCGGGATGTGGACCTTGCGAGAGGCGGGCAGGGGCCCGGTGGTGACGGCGAAGCCGTCGCTTCCCGGAATCGCGGCCGGGGTCAGGGTGTCGGGCATAGGGTCGTGCTCCTCCGTAGTCCGGCGCCCTTGGCTCTCTGGCCGCTGATGCGTCCGGCACGTCACATGTCGCCAATCCGGGGCAACGGTGGAGGAGGTGGAGGAAGACCGCTTGCGGTTGCGATCCCGTCAGGGCAGGCGCGTTCGGGTGCCGGCAGACGGCGGATACGCGAAGGCCCTTGTTCCCATCCCTACGCCGGTACGATCCGGATCAGGTTCAAAGGGTCCCCGCGTCAACCCGCGGATCTCAGCGCCCTCCGGCGCACCCCTGGAACGAAGGCCGCACTGTGCGCGCCGGAGGGCACGGGTGTCAATGGGCAGGGGAATGGGGAGGTGGGGGAATGGTTGGGGCTGGTGCGCAGTATCTCGGCGTGCCGGTAATGATGATCCCCTTGGGAAAGGCGCCAAAGGTGAAAACCCTTCAGGGCTTGCCTTGATCCTGGCTGATGGTCACCGCAGGCCGGCCCACCCGCACCTGGTTGATGGTGTAGGCCGCCACAGGCACCAGGGTGCCGCCCTCCCGGCGCCAGGCGCCCAGGATCATGGGGCCGGGCTGCCAGTTCAGCATGCCGGGCGACAGGCGCAGGACCAGGGGGCCGCCGGGGCTGTGCCACACCAGCGGCGGCGCCTCCTCCTCGAAATTGGGCAGGCCGGTGTAGGTCCAGCCCTTCACGCGCGGAATGGTCAGGAAGGCGGGGACGAACGGGCCGGTGTAGGGGGCCAGGCCGTCCAGGGCGGGGTAGTCGGGGCGGCCCGGCGGGTGGTCGGCGCCGGTGGACCAGGGGCTGGCGGCCAGGGCGGCGGCCCAGCGCGGGGCCATTTCGGTCAGGGCTTCGCAGGTCGCGGCATCGGCGGCGCAGCGGCCGTCGCCCAGGCGGAACGCCGTCTGGTAGGTCGCCTCGATGCGGCAGGCCGCCCCCCAGCGGTCGCCGTGCACCGGCCGGATGCGGACATTGGTCCGCTGGGGGCGGGCGACGGGCCGGGTGGGGCCGGAGTCCTGGGCAAAGAAGACGGCGGCGCCGGTGGCGTCCCGGCCGAAGCCGGCGCTTTCCGACCAGCAATAGGCTGGCTTGTCCGCCGGGCGCGCCTCGGGCGGTGGCAGGGCGGGGCCGCCGTTGCCGGCGGTGTCCAGCCAATGGACGCTGAAGCTGGTGCAGGAGGCGGCGTCGTCCAGCGCCGTCACCGCCACGTGGCTGCCGCCGAAGGGCACCACGGCCATCTGGTCGCCGGCGTCCTGGGTCGCCTCGGGCGGCAGCCGGTCGCGCCACGCCTGGGTCAGTTCCTGTTCCGGCGCCGGGGTCAGCAGGCCGGCGCCGATCAACTGCTCATCCAGGTCGCCCACGGGCGGGCCGCCATCCAGCCCGCGCGCGTCGGCCAGGGTGGTGGCGGCGCGCTCGCAGAAAGGCTGGTCCGGCTTTGCCGCCTGCACGGCCAGCGCGGCGCGGCGCAAGGGCAGGGCGCGGGCCAGGCAGGTGCGCGCCCGTTCATCGTCCGCCGGCGCCAGGTCGCCGCACAGCCGGTCCCGCGTCGCCAGCCAGCGCGCCTGCTCCGCGATCACGGCTGCCGCGTGCGCGCCCGCCTTGGTCACGGCCAGCCTGTACAGGCGCGCGATCTCCGACTCCTCGGCCCGCAGCGCCGGATTGGCGCAGACCATCCGGTCCGTCCGCCGGACCAGGGTGGCGCAGTCGGTCGCATGATCGGCGGCGTGGGCGATGCCGGCGGCCGGGATCAGCAGCAGACCGGCCAGGACGCGCAATCCGGGCGGCAATCGGGAGGATCGCAAGGCGCTCAGCCCGGCGCCTTCTTGTAGGCGTCGATGACGCCGTTCCATTCCTCGATCACGCCCTTATGCTCGGTCATGGCGTCGGTCTTGGCCTTGTCCAGGCACTTCAGGTAGGCGGTCATCTTGGTGGTGTAGTCGGCCACCTTCTTCTCCGCCGCCTCCATCTCCGGCCCCTTGGTCTTCTTGCCGGGGGGCAGCTTGGGGCGCTCGGGGCGGGCGCAGGCCGGCGCTTGCGCCGACGCCGGCGAGGCGGCCAGCAGGGCGGGGGCGGCGAGGGTCAGGGCCAGGGCGGCGGCGGCCAGGCGGATGTGGATCATGTCGATATATGGATCAATGTTGACGATTATCGGGGTGGCCGATCAACCCTGGCCCCGGGCCAGCCCTTCCAGGGCGCCGGCGTAGGGCGACAGGTCATAGCCCTGCCGGTCGGCGGCCTTGAGGATCTCCCCCAACGGCGTGCCCTTGGCGGCGGCGCCCAGCGACCACAGGATGGTGCTGCGCGTGCCGGAGCGGCAGTGCGCCAGCACCGGGCCGGGCAGGGTCTCCAGGGCTTCGGCGAAGGCGGCGGCCGTCTGGGGCCCGAGGTTGCTGTTGTTGACCGGCAGGTACAGGTATTCCAGCCCGGCTTCCTTGGCCAGTTCCGCCGCCCGGGTGTGGGTCAGCTGGCCCGGCTCCTCCCCATCGGGGCGGTTATTGATGATGGTGCGGAAGCCCAGCGCCTTGGCCTGGGCGATGTCCGCCTCCTCGATCTGCGGGTGGACGCTGAGGCTGTCGGTCAGGGGACGGGGGGTCAGCATGGGTTCGGGCTCCGGTCTTGGGACGGGCAAAGGGACGGGCAAGGGACGGGAGAAGCTACCCCCATCCGCCGCCTGGTGCCAGTGCCGGCTTACGTCCGCTGTCGCGCCCTTCACCCAAGGCCGGCGACTGCCGGCCCCGCAGCGAGCACCGCAGGGCGGAGCGAGGAAGCCAAGCCGGCGACTGCCGGCGCCCGGCGATTGAGGGAACAAAAAACTCAGCGCTGATCCTTCACCACCTCGCCGCCCTTGATGACCACGGGGATGTGTTCCAGCAGGGTGACGTCGGCCAGCGGGTCGCCCTTCACCGCCACCAGGTCGCCATAACGGCCCACGGCCACGGCGCCGATGTCGTGGTCGGTGCCCATGGCCTCGGCGGCGTTGCGGGTGGCGGCGCGGATGGCTTCCAGCGGGGTCATGCCCCACTGCACCATCTTGGCGAAC
>NZ_BACU01000522.1 GCF_000333275.1 Azospirillum sp. B4
GGCCAGACACGTCAGATGGTGCGGGCCGGGGTGCCCCCCGTCATTCAAGGGATGGGCTCAAATGCCTCAAACCCGGTAAACGCGTGAAGCCGGCCGCGCTGTCCATGGTCGCGGCCGGCCTCAAATGCCCAGTGTGGGCGGTCGGGCGGTGGGCAGTCGGGCGGTGGGGCCGTCGCGTGACGGCCCCGGTTCCTCAACGCATCGCCACCGGCGTCGCCGACCCGGCCTGCGCCGTCACCTCACGCTCGCTGTCGCTGATGCCGGGGGTGGTGCACATGGTGCTGACCTCGACCCAGCCGCCCTGGCCCTGGTCGCTGACGGGGGCGTCGCCCTCGCCGGCGCGCAGGGCCGACTTGATCACCCACTGGCCGCTCTGGTCCTCGACCCAGGTGTCGATGCCCTGCACCTGGCCCTTGCCCTGCGGCATGCCGAAGACCACCGGGGCGGTCCATACGTGCGGCTCCGTGCCCTCCAGGCAGACCGGCTTCGGCACGGTGTCGCCCGGCTTCATGGCAGTGTTCACCTTGCCGGTGCCGGTGGAAATCATGCCCTTGGGCCGCACGATGAAGGTGTGGCTTTCCGAGCTTGAGGAAGTCGAGGAATAGGTGGTGGTGGTCGCCGGGCCGATGGCGCCCTCATCGCCCATGGGGGCGGGGGGCGGCGCGTTGGCCTCCGGCGGCGGGACCGTGCCATCCATCGACTGGGCGACGGCCGTACCGCCGATGAAACCGGTGGCCAGCAGCGTGGCCGCAAGCAAATGTATCCGCATGTCCATCTCCTTCGTCTACGATCAGCCGGACCCCGTGCGGGGCGCGCCACACTGCCCAAACCCCAAAGGCGAGGGGAAGGTTCCCACAAGGCCCGGGGCCCAGGGATAGGCGACGTCATCAACCGGCGCTGGGGTTCCGGTCTGGGTGGAACTTAGTGGTTCGATACGCGGGCTGGGGTAATACTCAACTGTGCCCTGCGGTTATTTGTGCCCCCGGATTGTGACCACGATGGGGCCGAATCTGGATGGTGGTTGGGCTTGTTTGTTACAGCCCAAGCGGGGGCCTATGGCTGGGAGCCAACCGGCGCGGGTGGGATGATATCGCCTGGCCGCGTGAAACAGGGTCTCGGCGGCGGTCGCTTTCAGGCTGTCGGTTCCGGCGCCCGGGCCGGGGCCGCCTCGTCCAGTTCCTCCGGCGTGGGGTCGTAGGCGTTGACGTGGGGGATGCGCACCAGCAGGCGGCCCAGCAGGTTGATCAGGGTATCCACCTCGCGTGGGGTCAGGTCGGCCAGCAGGCGGCGTTCCCGTTCCAGCGCCATGACCAGGATGCGGTCATGCAGGTCGCGGCCGGCCACGGTCAGCGCGGCCTCGCGCCCCCGGGGCTCCGCCGGGCGGAACTGGATCAGGCCGCGGTCTTCCATCAGGGCGTAGCTGCGGCTGACGGCGGCCTTGTCCATGCCGATGAGCTGACAGATGCGGGCGGCGGTGCACCAGGGTTCCGCCACCAGGTGGACAATGATGCGCCATTCCACGACGCCGATGCCGAAATGCTTGAAATAAAGGCGCGAAGCTCCGCTGGACAGCTTGTTGGCGATAGAGTTCAGGAAGGCTGGGACATAGCGGTCCATGTCCAGTTTGGGCCCCATGTCCAAGGTCAGGTCGCCGACAGGCTGGGGGGCCGTCTGGGGGCGGGGCAGGGCCATGGTGTTCAGTCCTCATCCGTGACCCCGTCTTCGGGGGGTCTTGTTCCCACTCATCCATGCCGGCCGCCGTCGCGGGGGGGGATGGCCGGGGCATGCTTGTCATCACAATGACCTTGGCACCATGGGGCGGAATGCACAAGGCCTGGTGCGCGGGGCGAACCGTGCACCAGGCCTTGGGATTGGCCGTCTACGCCGAAGGGATCAGGGTCACTTGCTGTCGTAGTCGGGAATGGACGGGAACTGGTCCGGATCCGCCTTGCCGTTGCGGATGTAGTTGTTCTGCCGCTGGCGGTACAGCGAGCGCATCGTGGCGTAGTAGTCCACGCTGTTGCGCTTCATGTCGTCCAGCACGTCCAGGTACTGGGCCCGCAGGTCGACCGCATAAACGCCGGCGCGCGTGTAGCTGGCCCAGTCGTCGTGGGTGTTGCTGAGGTAGCGTGAGACCGGGTCGCCATAGGCCTCGACACCGAAGCCCACGGCGTCGCGCAGGGTGGACGACCCCAGGACCGGCAGCACCAGGTAGAACCCCTCGGGCACGCCCCAGACGGCCAGCGTCTGGTCGAAGCTTTCATATTCGTAGGTCAGGCCGTGGTCGCCCGCCACGTCGATCAGGCCACCCAGGCCGATGGTGGAATTGATCAGGAAGCGTTCCGTCGCCACGCCGGCGCCGTCCCAGTCGCCCTGCAGCAGCTTGTTGGCCAGGGTCAGGGGGGAGCGCAGGTTCCACAGCACGTTGCGGATGCCCGTCTGGGCGAAGTCCGGCACCACCGTGCGGTAGACCTTGGCCGCCGGGCGCAGCAGCACCGTGTCCACGCCTTCGTTGAACCAGAAGATGGCGCGGTTCATGCCTTCCAGCGGGTCGTTGGCGTCCTCCTCCTGGGCGGCGGCGATGGCGGCGCGCGCCTCCGCCGTCTTGGCCTCGGCCACCTCCGTGCGGTTGCCATCCCCGGCGTCGGCGGGGGCTGCGGGCGTCGCCGCCGCCTCCTGCGCGCGGGCGCCGGTCGGCAGCAGCACGGGTAGGGCTAGCAGGCCCAGCAGGGCGGCGGCCCTCAGGCCCAGGCGCCGGCGGGCGGGGGACGGGGACACGACGGGGCCGCCCGAGACGGCGAGGGAACCGGGACGCAGCATCGGGGGGATGCCTCCAGCAACGGGACACGTACGGCCGGAACCGGCCGCGGGATGGAAGTGCCGCACAGGGCAGGGGCGGTGGGCCCCATGCTCAATACGGATGGACCGGGCAGAACCTTTCTTCCCGACCGTCATTTAACCATAACGGGCCGCCGGTTCGGCCAAAATGGGAAAATAACCCCCCCTGTTGCCCGGCACGCATGGCGGCTTTGCCATTTGGGGGAACTTGTAAAAGCGTTGTTTACCAACGGGGCACCGCGACTCATGCTGTCGGCGGGGCTGGCATGACGGCGGAACCCCGACAGTTCGGGCCGTCTGCCGCGTGCAAGGGCCGGTTGTCGCCTCTTGTCCGGAGCCTCCGCTGTTGGCGAGGGGGCCGCCCCAACCCTGTTGAGACCGCGCGCTCCGCGCAACACAAAGGAACCTCTGATGCATCGTCGCCCCCCGCGCCATCGGCACCTGATCCGCCCGGTCCTGCGGCCGGCCGGCG
>NZ_BACU01000521.1 GCF_000333275.1 Azospirillum sp. B4
GGTTCTCCGTGTTCACTGGTTGCGCATGCGGGAGAAGGCGCTGATGGCCCGGCCGATCACCTTGGCCGCCACCTCCGCCACCGGGTCGTCGGGCATCAGGTCGGCATCGACGAAGGGCGTGCCCGTGGCCAGGTCCTGCGCCAGGCGCAGCTTGAAATCCTGATAGCCGCTGCAGCCGATGGAACGGCAGAAGCGCACCACCGTCGGCTGGCTGACGTCAGCCTCGCGCGCCACCTCCGCCACCGAGGCGGTGACGACGGCGTGCGGCCGTTTCAGGACGATTTCCGCGATCTTGCGTTCCGATGGGCGCAGCCCGTCCATCATCCCGCGTATGCGACCCAGCATGAGGCAAACCCCCGACCTGCCATACCCGTTGCCGATGGAAACCGCCTTGGCGGTTCCCGTGTGGTTTGTAGTGAAATTACCGGAAATTACGCTCTTGTGTCACGCGCCCTCTGACACCCGTTCCATCAGGGGCTTGTCATAAGGGTTACTGGCGGAACCAGGCGTCGTCCCGGCGGGTTTAAGAAACGGGTGGGTCCACGCGGATGACGCGCGGCCCGCCCTCTCTTTCTAAGGACAGCGGGGAGGCCAGCCTTGGACACTCTTGAGACGGCGCCCACGCCGTCCGGAACGACGCCCGTACCCGACCCCTCGCCATCACCGGAGGGCCGCCCGCCGCGCGGCAAGACCATCTGGCAATGCCTGGGGCCGGGCCTGGTCACCGGCGCCTCCGACGACGACCCCAGCGGCATCGCCACATATTCCCAGGTGGGCGCCCAGTTCGGCTATGGCTTGGCCTGGAGCCTGGTGCTGACCTATCCGCTGATGGCCGCCATCCAGGAGATCAGCGCCCGTATCGGCCGGGTGACCGGCCATGGCATCGCCGGCAACCTGCGCCGTCACTATCCGCCCCCGACCATCAACAGCATCGTGCTGTTGCTGGTTGTGGCCAACGTCATCAACATCGGCGCCGACCTGGGCGCCATGGCGGCGGCGCTGGGCCTGCTGATCGGCGGGCCGCAATGGCTGTACGTCGTGCTGTTCGGCCTGGTCTCCGCCGCCCTGCAGATTTTCGTGCCCTACTGCCGCTACGTCTCCATCCTGAAATGGCTGACGCTATCCCTGTTCGCCTACGTGGCCACCGTGTTCGCCGTGCCCATCCCTTGGGGGGAACTGGGGCGCGCGGTGATCGACCCGCCCATTTCGCTGAAGTCGGACTATCTGGTGGCGGTCGTGGCGGTCTTCGGCACCACCATCAGCCCCTACCTCTTCTTCTGGCAGGCCGACCAGGAGGTGGAGGAAGAGAAGGGCGACCCCGATGCCAAGCCGCTGAAAAAGGCGCCGGAGCAGGCGCCGGAGGAATTCCGCCGGATTCGGCTGGACACCTACATCGGGATGTTGCTGTCCAACGGCGTGGCCCTGTTCATCATCATCACCACCGCCGCCACCCTGCACGCCCATGGCGTCACCAACATCGAGACCTCCTCCCAGGCGGCGGAGGCCCTGCGCCCCATCGCCGGCACCTTCGCCTTCGCGGTGTTCGCCATGGGGATCATCGGCACCGGCCTGCTGGCCCTGCCGGTGCTGGCCGGTTCCGCCGCCTATGCCCTGGGTGAGGCGCAGCGCTGGCCGGTGGGCCTGGCGCGGCCCTGGAGCAAGGCCAAGGCCTTCTACGGCGCCATCGCCGCCGCCATGGCCCTGGGGTCGGTCATGAACGTCGTGGATATGGATCCGGTGAAGGCCCTGTTCTGGAGCGCCGTGATCAACGGCCTGGTGGCGGTGCCGGTGATCATCATGATGATGCGCATGGCCAGCCGGCGGGACATCATGGGCGATTTCGTCCTGAAACCCGGACTGCGCACCCTGGGCTGGATCTGCATGGTGGCCATGGCGGTGGTGGATGCCGCCATGGTCGTCACCTGGGTGATGTGAGGCCGGCCCGTTCAAAGAGTCACCAGCTTCAGGGCGCCGCCAGCGGTGGCGGGTCGTCCGGTGGTGCCGACCCTGGTCCGGGGCCCTCCCCGGTGGCCGCGGCATGGACGGTCGCGGCACGATTGCCAAGGCGCGAAAAAAGAGAAAGACTTCCCTGTGGCGTTTCCTGTTAATTGAGGGTTGCGCAGTGGGGGAGGGGAGCGATGAGTGAGGAAGTGGCCCGGGAGGAAGCCCCCGCGCCCGTGGACGGGGACGATCATCAGCGCTGGGCCGGCTGGCAGGATGACGTGCGCGTCATGCTGGCCTATGCCGCCGCCCGCGCCGCACCTGGCCTTGACCGGCCCATGACCGACACCGCCGTGCGGGTGACCGCCACGCCGGCGGACCAGTTGACCCTGGCGGACAAGCAGGATCTGTTCGGCGTCTATCATGCCCTGGCGGCGGTGGTCGCCCCCGCCACCAGCGCCAGCCTGCGCCACCTCCGCGAATTCCGGCGGGAACTGGGCCTGCTGGGTTGGTGGCGCTCCCTGACCCGGGCGGGGCTGGTGCAGCGGACCATCCGTAGCGGCGTCTTCTGGCTGGTGGGCGTGGCGCTGGTGACTGCTACCGTGCAGATCCATGCCGCCAACGGCACCAACTTGCTGACCCAGACGGGGGTGCGCCGGCTGCTGTTCATCGAGGGGGCCGCGGCGGAGAAGCCCCTGGCGGCCAGCCCGGCCGGGACCACCACCGCCGACCCTGCCGCCGCGTCCCAGGGGCCGCCTGAGGAGCCGCTGGTCCAGCTACGCCAGCAGGCGGCGGCCAAGCTGCTGCGTCCCTGGATCTGCAGCCCGCTGTCCCGCGCCGTGACGCTCAGCTTCGACGCCCATGGCTACTGTCGGTCGCGGGATGCCCAGGCCGGCATGGACACACCGGTGGATGAGCCGAACATCATCCTGATTCATACGGTGGAACTGGCGTGGAACGTCAGCGCGGCCCTGACACTGTACATCCTGCCGGCGCTGTTCGGCCTGCTGGGGGCCTGCGCCTATATCGCGCGCGTGTTGACGGACGCGGTGATGAACGCCTCCTTCATGCCCCAGCTGGGCTTCCGCATGGTGCTGCGCCGGGCACTGGGCTTGACCCTGGGGCTGTCCACCGGCCTGTTCTACAAAAGCGTGGTGGCGACAATAGAGCCGACCGCCACCGCCCAGATCTCCCTGCTGGGCGCCGCCTTCCTGGCGGGCTACAGCGTGGAAGCGGTCTTCACCATGTTCGACGCCGCGGTCGATAAGCTGCGCGAGGTGTTCAAGCCGCGCGACGCCGCCGTCCATGCCGCCGCGACCCGTCCGGCGGCGGCCAAGGGGCACCAGGGCTGACAAGTCGGCGATGGGTCCTCGGCGACCGGCCGCCCTGGGTCCTCAGGTGGTCGGCGCCGCGACGGCGGACAGCGGCAGGTGGATACCGCATTCCGTCTTGCCCAGGCCGGACCAACGGCCGGACCGCAGATCGTCACCCGCCGCCACCCGGTCGGTGCAGGGCATGCAGCCGATGGACAGGTAGCCGTCGGCCTCCAGCGGGTGGCGCGGCAGGTCGTGGCGGTCGAGATAGGCCACCAGGTCGTCACGGTCCCAGTCGACCAGCGGGTTGACCTTCAACCTGCCCTCGGCGGCCTCGATGGTCGCCAGATCGGCACGGGTGGCGGCCTGAAAACGCTTACGGCCGGTGATCCAGGCGCCGAAGCCGGCCAAGGCGCGGTTTAGCGGCTCCACCTTGCGGAAGTGGCAGCAGGCGTCCGGGTTGCGGCGCCACAGCATGCCATCGGCGTCGCGTGCCGCCTCGTCCTCGCCCAAAGGCTTGATCTCCCGGGCATCGGTCAGGCCCAGGCGGGCGATCAGCTCCCGGCGATAGCGCAGGGTCTCGCCAAACAGCTTGCCGGTGTTCAGGAAGATGACCGGCGTGGCCGGATCGATCTCCGCCACCATGTGCAGCAGCACCGCCGATTCCGCCCCGAAGGATGAGACCAGCGCGATCTCCCCCTTCAGCTCGCGGGTCAGCAGGGGTTCCAGCAGCGCCGGCCCCGTCAGGCCAGCATAGCTCCGGGCCAGGTCGGCCGCCCGGTCGCCCACCCCGGTCACGCCGCGTGCTCCGCCCGCTTGTGCCGCGCCAGGCGCGCCACGGGCAGGGGGCCGGCCACCGACACCTGGTAGGCGGTGGTGATCTCTGTCAGGGCGTGGGCCCAGGTGGCGGCATCCTTGCCCTCGGGGATCTCCACCTGGTCGACGCCGCAGCGCACCAGGAACAGGTACTGGTCGGGAATGGTGTGGCCCACGGCGCGGATGGTGCCACGATAGCCCAGGTATTCCCGCAGCTCGCGGGCGACGGTGAAGCCGCGGCCGTCACGGAACTTGGGGAAGTCCAGCGCCACCAGGGCGACGTCGGCCAGCAGGTCGGCCACGTCCTTGGGGTGCTGGTTGCTGGCCAGGAACACGCCCAGGCCGCCGTTGCGGCCCACCAGGGCGTCGCGGTCCTTGCGCAGGCGGGCCAGGCTGACGATGACCGGCACGTCCGATGCCGGCAGGGGGGCGTCGTCGCCCAGGCGCGCCCAGGCGTCGTCGATCAGCTTTCCGGACTCAATGAGCGGCATAGACCTTGTCCTTGAACGGGGTGTGACCGATGCGGGCCAGGGTGTCGAGGAAGCGTTCCCCGTCCTGGCGCTGTTCCAGATAGACGCCGACCACGGCGCCGATGGCGTCCAGCGCCTCGTCGGCCGACAGGGCCGGGCCCATGATGTCGCCGATGGCGCCTTCCTCACTGGCGGAGCCGCCCAGCGTCAGCTGATAGGCCTCGACGCCCTTCTTATCGACACCCAGGATGCCGATGTGGCCGACATGGTGGTGGCCGCAGGCGTTGATGCAGCCGCTGATCTTGATCTTCAGCTCACCGATGTCGTGCTGCCGGTCGAGATCGGCGAAGCGCTCGGAAATGCGCTGGGCCAGGGGGATGGAGCGGGCGTTGGCCAGCGCGCAGTAGTCCAGGCCGGGGCAGGCGATGATATCGGTGATCAGTCCGGAATTGGCCTCGCCGAAGCCGATGTCGCTGAGCGCCTTCCAGAGGGCCGGCAGGTCGTCCTGGCGGACATGGGCCAGCACCAGGTTCTGCTCGTGCGTCACGCGGATTTCGCCGAAGCTGTAGCGGTCGGCCAAGGCCGCGATGGCGTCCATCTGGTCGGCGGAGGCGTCGCCCGGGATGCCGCCCGCCGGCTTCAGGGTGATGGTGGCGATGGCGTAGCCCGGCTGGCGGTGGGCCGCCACGTTGGTGCGGACCCAGCGGTTGAAGGCCTGGTCCTCCAGCCGCGCCCGGGCCAGGACGCCGGAGATGGGCTCCAGCGTCTCATAGGGCTGGCTGGCGAAGCGGGCCTTGATGCCATCGACGATGGCCGGGTCCAGGCGGTATTCGGCCCGCGGCATGCGCGCGAACTCCGCCTCCACCTCGTCGCGGAATTTTTCGATGCCCAGCTCGTGCACCAGGATCTTGATGCGCGCCTTGTAGATGTTGTCGCGCCGGCCATAGGCGTTGTAGACGCGCAAGGTCGCCTCCAGATAGGCGATCAGCTCATCCTCCGGCACGAAGTCGCGCAGCTTCTTGGCGATGAAGGGGGTGCGGCCCAGCCCGCCGCCGACATAAACCTCGAAGCCCACCCGCCCCTCGGCGTCGCGCTTGGCGATCAGGCCCACGTCATGGATGCAGATCGCGGCGCGGTCGTTGGCGCTGCCGGTGATGGCGATCTTGAACTTGCGTGGCAGGAACGAGAATTCGGGGTGCAGGGTCGACCACTGGCGCAGCACCTCGGCGTAGTGGCGGGGATCCACCACCTCGTCGCTGGCGGCACCGGCGAACTGGTCGGAGGTGACGTTGCGGATGCAGTTGCCGCTGGTCTGGATGGCGTGCAGGTCCACCTCGGCCAGCAGGTCCAGGATGGCCGGCACGTCCACCAGCTTGATCCAGTTCAGCTGCAGGTTCTGGCGGGTGGTGAAGTGGCCGAAGCCCTTGTCGTAGGTGCGGGCGATGTGGGCCAGCTGGCGCACCTGGCGGCTGGTCAGCACGCCGTAGGGCACGGCGATGCGCAGCATGTAGGCGTGTAGCTGCAGGTACAGGCCGTTCATCAGGCGCAGCGGCTTGAACTCATCCTCCGTCAGGTCGCCGGACAGGCGGCGCGCCACCTGGCGGCGGAACTGCTCCACCCGCTCCGTCAGGAAATCCCTGTCCATCTGGTCGTAGTGGTAGATGCCGGCATGGCTGGGCAGGCCGTTGGCGGGGGGGGCGATCTGGCGGGCGGTGGCGGAGGGGCTCATGACGGCTTGCTCTGTTCGGTCTTTATCCATGCGGGGAATTGCGGGCGCTCGCCTCGGCGTTCAGGCGGCCGTGGCCGGCAGGGCGTCGATGCTGGGGCCAGCGGCGCGGATCCATTCCCGTGTCTTCAGAGGGCGGGGGCCGGCGGCCTCCACCGCCACGTCGACGGCGTAGGGCTCCACCACCTCCTGCCGGGCGGCCGAGGCGCGGGCGATGGCCAGCGCCGCTTCCACGGCCGGGGCCTCGGCCTGCACCTGGGCGTCCTGCACGCGGATCGACCAGTCGCCCGCGGCGCCCAGCCAGACGACGGCACCGTCCTGCAGGCGGTTGGCGGTGACGACCTTGGGGGCGTCGGTAACGCGGGCCATGGCGGAAATCCTCTTAAATGGCGGCTTTGAATCCCGTGTTCGGCGTCGTGTCCGCAGCGCGGTCCGAAACGGGGATCCGGGTGAAAACATCGGTGGCGATCTTCGCGGGATCGGCCAGGGTCACGACCTCCCCCACCAGGATCAGGGCGGGGCCGGCGCGGCCGGCGGCCAGGTCGGCCAGGCCGGCGAGCGTGCCCACCACCAGCGCCTGGTCCGGCCGGGTGCCGTTCTCGACCAGGGCGGCGGGGGTGGTGGGCGCCTTGCCGGCGGCGATCAGGCGTTCGGCCACCAGGCCGGCCTTGCTCAGGCCCATGTAGATGGCCAGCGTGTGGTCCAGGCGGGCCAGGGCTGTCCAGTCCAGCGCCGGCTCGGCGGAACCGCCCTGGGTCCCGGCCGCGCCGTGGGCGGTGACCAGGGTGATGCCCTGGGCCAGGCCACGGTGGGTCAGGGGAATGCCGGTGGCGGCGGCGCAGCCCGCGGCGGCGGTGATGCCGGGCACCAGTTCCACCGCCACGCCGGCGGCGCGCAGCACCACCATTTCCTCCCCGCCACGGCCGAAGACGAAGGGGTCGCCGCCCTTCAGCCGCACCACGCGGTGGCCCGCCCGGGCCTCACGCACCAGCAGGGCGTTGATCTCATCCTGGCTGACGGTGTGGCAGGATTTGGACTTGCCGACATAGACGCGGCGGGCGTCGCGGCGGACATAATCCAGGATGCGGTCGTCCACCAGCTTGTCGTGCACCACCACGTCGGCGTTTTGCAGCACGCGCAGCGCCCGCAGGGTCAACAGGTCCGGGTCGCCGGGACCGGCCCCCACCAGGGCGACGGAACCGCCCTCGGCCGCGTCGTCCGACGTGTTCAGCACCTTGACCAGCTGGTCGCGCGCGCCAGCCTCGTCCCCGGCCAGGAAGCGCTGGGCGACGGGGCCGTCGATGACCCGTTCCCAGAAGCGGCGGCGGGCTGTTTCATCCGATTTCACAGCGCGGACGGCTGCGCGGAAGCCGTCCAGGAAGGTGGCCAGACGGCCCAGGCCAGGCTCCAGCGCCGCCTCGATGCGGGCGCGCAGGCGGCGGGCCAGCACGGGCGAGGTTCCCCCGGTGGAGATGGCCACGGTGATGGGGCCGCGGTCGACGATGGCCGGCATGATGAAGGTGGACTGGGCCGGGCGGTCCGGCACGTTGACCAGCAGACCGCGATCGCGCGCCAGAGCCGCCACCCGTGCCGCCTCTTCCTCATCCTCACCCGCCGCGAACACCAGGGTGGCACCGTCCAAGTCATTGGCGGTGAAGGGGCGGAGGCGCACCTCGGCGGCCAGCGCCGCCAAGTCGGGGTGCACCTCGGGCGCCACCACCACCAGCCGGGCGCCTCGGCCCCCGGCATCGGGGCCCGCCACCAGCCGCGCTTTGCGCAGGGCCAATTCCCCGCCACCGACGATCAGCGCCGTCTGGCCGGTCAGCGTCAGGAACAGGGGGAAGGCGGCGGGCATTATACAAATTAGTCCTGTGAAAGATGCGACGTTCCCTCATAATGTGTTCGTAAACGACATGTTTGTCGAGGTTGATGCGTCCCGGCATGGGGATGGGCCCACCCCCGCGCCGGTGGCGGCGTGGCGGTCCCCTGGTTATGGAAACCCATTTTGCTTCAAGCATCTGGGGCGAAACGGCGCATTAATTTCCGCAGGCCCCGCGACTGCGGCGTGCCGGGCCGCAACACTGCCATGCGTGGTGCAGGTGTGGTCCGGGTTAAAATCCACGATGCGGAAATGTGCAATTGATCGGAATCGAGGCAAGCCTTTGGGCGCATGGGACTTTGCGGAACCAGGAAGGCTTGCCTCTTCATAATAACATAAATTATCTGTTATTAATGTTTGTGTTGACACAGATTGCGGTGTCGTTTGTCATGGACCCAACGACACGGACGGGGGTGCGGCAACCTGACACAGGGGTGCGGCGGCCACCAGCCGGGGCGGTCCACCAGGGGTGGACCTGAACTTTCCAGGGGGAATCCAAATGCATCGCAGAACGCTGTTGACCGCCATGGTGGGTGCCGCCGGCGTGGCCATGCTGGGGTCGGTGCGCGCCCGCTCCGCCTCGCAGCTGCTGAACGTGTCCTACGATCCGACGCGCGAATTCTATAAGGAATACAATGACCTGTTCGCCAAGGAGTGGGCGAAGGCCTCCGGCGGCGACCAGGTCAGCGTCAACACCTCCCACGGGGGGTCGGGCAAGCAGGCGCGCGCCGTCATCGATGGGCTGGAGGCTGATGTGGTCACCCTGGCGCTGGCCTATGACATCGACGCCATTGTCGAAAACGGCGGCCTGATCAACAAGGATTGGCAAAAGCGCCTGCCCTATAATTCCACACCGTACACCAGCACGATCGTTTTCCTGGTGCGCAAGGGCAATCCCAAGGGCATCAAGGACTGGCCCGACCTGCTGAAGCCCGGGGTGGAGGTCATCACCCCCAATCCCAAGACCTCGGGCGGCGCCCGCTGGAACTATCTGGCGGCCTGGGGCTATGCCCGCGCCAAGGGGGGCGACGCCGCCGCCCGCGATTTCATCAAGGCGCTGTTCAAGAAGGTGCCGGTGCTGGACACCGGGGCGCGTGGCGCCACCACCACCTTTGTGCAGCGAGGCCTGGGCGATGTGCTGCTGGCCTGGGAGAACGAGGCCTATCTGGCCATCCAGGAACTGGGCCCGGGTGAGTTCGAACTGGTGACGCCGTCCGTCTCCGTCCTGGCGGAACCGCCGGTGGCGGTGGTGGACAAGGTGGTGGACCGTCACGGCACCCGCCGGGTGGCGGAAGCCTACCTGCAGACCCTGTACACCCAGCCGGCGCAGATCCTGGCGACCAAGCACTTCTACCGGCCGCGCGACCCCGTGGTCCTGCAGGAGGTGGTGAACAAGTTCGCGAAGGTGGAGCTGTTCGACATCACCACCTTCGGCGGCTGGCACGACGCCCACAAGGCGCACTTCGCGGATGGCGGCAGCTTCGACCAGCTGTACCAGCCGGGCTGAGGTTTTTCCGGTTCCATCATGACGACACCGGCGGCGGGTCCCTGTGGACCCGCCGTTTCCATTCCGGCGAGGTCACTCCGGCGCGGGGCAATGACCGCACCTGTGCGGCATTTCGCGCATGGCTGGCAAACCCACCGGTCATCGGCGCCTTCCAGCCGGCCGCAAGGCGGAAGGGCTGGCGGCGCCCCAATAGGCGGATCCTATTTTAGGCGTAGAGGGCGGCCCTGGTCTTCCGGAAGTCCCTCCCGGGCGGTAAAGCTACGGGATCGGGCCCCGGCGTCGCCGGGGTCCCATAAGCCGCTGGGCGACCAGGCGGGATGGGCCAGGGAGGGATGGGATTGCGCAAGGGATTGGGCGTCGGCGTGGCCGGCGCTTTGGCCGGCTTGGTGATCACCGTGGCGCCGCCGGCTTGGTCGCAAGCGGCACCGCCATCGCCCCGTGTCCAGGAACTGGCGCGCGACCTGGCCTACACCACCGCGGCCGACAGCCTGATGCGCCAGGTGCTGGAGGCCACGGTCCAGCCGCTGACCTTCAACCTGAAGGCCGCCAACCCGGGGCGGGAGGCGGATATCGACAGCCTGTTCGAGAAGACGCTGTTGCCGGCCTTCCGCACGGCGATGCAGCCCGTCCTCGACTCCGTGGCCCGGAATTACGCCGCCCGTTTCACCGAGGCGGAACTGAAGGCCATGGTGGACTTCTACGCCACACCGGTGGGACAGAAGGCCCTGAACGAACTGCCGTCCCTGATCCGGCGCACCATGGTCCAGGCGCAGGGGGCCATGCCCCAGCTGCTGACACCGGTAATGCGGGAATTCACGGCGGCCTGCCAGCGTCAGGGCCTGAAGCTCCCGTCGCAGTGAGCCGCCTGTCCGGCATACGATGGCTGGCGCCGGGCGGCGGCCGCATTTAAGATGCGGTTCGGCCGCTATGCGCAGGTTGGTCGCCGTCCTGATGCCGGTGGCGGGGTTGGCGCCGCCTGCCCTATCATGGTCGCCTGTGTCGCCCGGGCCGCCGCCCTGCCAAGGGGGCGGCCCCACCGTTCATCGCGACGCTGGCATGCCGCGACTGCAAACGGCTCTCAATTTTTATAATTGGAATTATTCTAAGATGCCGGTATGGTCCTGTTCGTCGGCAGGGCGAACGCCGCCAAATCCCCGGACGGGCCAAGCCCGGATGGGTACGGCGGCCGGCGCGCCCGGCCGAAACCTACCGAGATTGATCAATTTCAACCAGCCAAGGAATTAACGATGTCCCTCATCAATACCGCCGTGAAGCCCTTCAAGGCGACCGCCTACCACAATGGCAAGTTCGTCTCCCTGACCGAAGCCGATCTGACGGGCAAGTGGTCGGTGGTCGTGTTCTACCCGGCCGACTTCACCTTCGTGTGCCCGACCGAACTGGGCGACCTGGCTGACAACTACGCCGAGTTCAAGAAGCTGGGCGTGGAGATCTACGGCGTGTCGACCGACACCCACTTCGCCCACAAGGCCTGGCACGACACCTCCGACACCATTTCCAAGGTCGAGTACCCGCTGGTTGGCGACCCGACCGCCACGCTGGCCCGCAACTTCGACGTCCTGATCGAGGAAGAGGGCCTGGCCCTGCGCGGCACCTTCGTGATCAACCCCGAAGGCCAGATCAAGCTGTGCGAGATCCACGACAACGGCATCGGCCGTGACGCCGGTGAGCTGCTGCGCAAGGTGAAGGCCGCCCAGTACGTCGCCAGCCACCCCGGCGAAGTGTGCCCGGCCAAGTGGACCGATGGTGCCGAGACCCTGAAGCCCTCGCTGGATCTGGTCGGCAAGATCTGATCCGCGTCGGTTGATGCCGGACCGGGACGGTGACGTCCCGGTCCCCGTCCGGGGGCGGGAAGCCGCCCCTGGATGCCCCGGACCCCTGGTCCCGGGCGATTTCGGGCCGCGACGTCGTCGATGGCGCGCCCGCTTGAACAGCCTGTCCGTGACATTACGTTTCAAAACGCACCCGCCATCCGGCGCCGGTGGCCGCCCCCTTCTTGCCCGCCCTTTCCCCCAATCTCCGCCAGAAAGCCCGCCCCGATGTTGGACGCCAATCTCAAGACCCAATTGAAGGCCTATCTGGAACGGGTGAAGCAGCCGATCGAGATTGTTGCTTACCCGGACGATAGCGCCACCTCCCGCCAGATGATGGAGTTGCTGGCCGATATCGCCGAAGCCTCCACCCTGGTGAACATCAACGAGAACGTGGATGGCGCCGGCCGCCGCCCGTCCTTCACCGTCAACCGTCCCGCTGGCGACATCGGCATCCGCTTCAGCGGCCTGCCCATGGGCCACGAGTTCACCTCGCTGGTGCTGGCGCTGCTGCAGGCCGGTGGTTATCCGCCCAAGGTCAGCGATGAGGTGATCGCGCAGATCAAGGCCATCGAGGGCGATTACCACTTCGAGACCTTCATCTCGCTGACCTGCCACAACTGCCCCGACGTGGTGCAGGCGTTGAACCTGATGGCGGTGCTGAACCCACGCATCCGCCATGAGATGATCGACGGCGGCGTCTTCCAGGATGAGGTGACCAAGCGCCAGATCATGGGCGTGCCAGCCATCTTCCTGAACGGCGAGCCCTTCGGCCAGGGCCGGATGGAGCTGGAGGAGATCCTGGCGAAGCTGGACACCAGCTCCGTCGCCCGTGAAGCCGCCAAGATCGACGCCAAGGATCCGTTCGACGTGCTGGTGGTGGGCGGTGGCCCCGCCGGCGCCGCGGCCGCCATCTACGCCGCCCGTAAGGGCATCCGCACCGGCATCGTGGCGGAGCGCTTCGGCGGCCAGGTGATGGACACGCTGGGCATCGAGAACTTCATCTCCGTCACCGCGACGGAGGGGCCGAAGCTGGTGCGCGGGCTGGAGGAGCATGTCCGCAGCTATGACGTGGACATCATGAGCCAGCAGCGCGCCAAGGCCCTGGCCACCGTCGACGGCCTGCACGAGGTGACGCTGGAAAGCGGCGCCAAGCTGAAGGCCAAGGCCCTGATCCTGGCCACCGGCGCCCGCTGGCGCGAGATGAAGGTGCCGGGGGAGGAGCAGTACAAGACCAAGGGTGTGGCCTTCTGCCCGCACTGCGATGGCCCCCTGTTCAAGGGCAAGCGCGTGGCGGTGATCGGCGGCGGCAACTCCGGTGTCGAGGCGGCCATCGACCTGGCCGGCATCGTCGCCCATGTCACGCTGCTGGAGTTCGACAGCCAGCTGCGGGCCGACGCCGTCCTGGTCACCAAGCTGAAGAGCCTGCCCAACGTCACCATCCTGACCCAGGCTCAGACCACCGAGGTCACGGGCGACGGCCAGAAGGTGAACGGCCTGGTCTACAAGGACCGCGCCACGGGCGAGACGCACCGCCTGGCGCTGGAGGGCATCTTCGTGCAGATCGGCCTGCTGCCCAACACCGACTGGCTGCGCGGCACGGTGGAACTGACCCAGCGCGGGGAGATCATCGTGGGTCACCATGGTGAGACGTCCATCCCCGGCATCTTCGCCGCCGGCGACGTCACCACCGTGCCCTACAAGCAGATCATCATCGCCATGGGTGAGGGGGCCAAGGCCTCCCTGGGTGCCTTCGACCACCTGATCCGCAGCTCGGTCCAGGCCGCCTGAGTCGGGCGCGCGTCAAGTACAGCGCCCACCTGGGGTGGAGTCGGCCGCCGCCGGCGCCCTCTCCAGGTGGGCGTTTTCATTGGGGGAATCGGGGTTGCCGAGAGGACAGGTGACGCGGCCTTCGCGGCCTTCGTAAACTGCCTATCCCACCCCTGTCCCGGACCATTCCGCCCCCATGTCCCATCCCGGCTTCATCCACCTGCGCACCCATTCCGCCTATTCGCTGTCCGAGGGCGCGATCAAGGTGAAGGAGCTGGTGAAGCTGTGCACCAAGAACGGCATGCCGGCGGTGGCGGTGACGGATACCGGCAACCTGTTCGGCAGCCTGGAATTCGCCATGGCGGCGTCGGACGCGGGCGTGCAGCCCATCGTCGGCTGCCAGATGTGGATCGGCCGCTGGGGCCCCGCCGCCGCCACGCGCGGAGCCCAGCGCCCCGGCACCTTCGGCGCCGACCAGCTGGTGCTGCTGGCCCAGAACGCCACGGGCTACGCCAACCTGATGGAGCTGATCAGCAAGGCGTACATGGAGACGGAGCCGGGGCTGGAACCCCAGGTGTCCGTGGCGGCGCTGGACGGGCATAGCGACGGCCTGATCGCGCTGACCGGCGGCATCCATGGCGGGGTGGGGCGCCTGCTGCTGGAAGGCCAGGCGCCGGCGGCGACCGAACTGCTGCTGGAACTGAAGCGCCTGTTCCCCGGCCGCCTCTATGTCGAGCTGATGCGCCATGACAAGGATACCGCCATCGGCCGGGCGGAACAGCGCATCGAGGGTGCGCTGGTGGATCTCGCGTATGAGCACGGCCTGCCGCTGGTCGCCACCAACGACTGCTACTTCTCCACCGCCGATATGTATGAGGCGCACGACGCCTTGCTGTGCATCGCCGACGGCGCCTTCATCATGCAGGACGACCGCCGTCGCCTGACGCCCGACCACTACTTCAATAGCGCGAAGGAGATGCGGGAGTTGTTCGCCGACCTGCCGGAGGCGGTGGACAATACGGTGGTGGTCGCCCAGCGCTGCGCCTACATGCCGCGCAAGATCAACCCCATCCTGCCCAACTTCCCCACCGTCGAGGGCAGGACGGAAGCCGAGGAACTGCGCGCCCAGGCCCACGACGGCCTGACCTTCCGCCTGGCCCGCTATGTCTTCACGCCCGAGATGGGCGAGGAGGAAAGGGCGGACACGGAGAAGCGCTACCGCGAGCGGCTGGAGTACGAGCTGTCCGTCATCGAGCGCATGAAGTTCCCCGGCTACTTCCTCATCGTGTCGGACTTCATCAAGTGGGCCAAGGACAACGGCATCCCCGTGGGGCCGGGCCGTGGCTCGGGCGCCGGCTCGCTGGTCGCCTGGTCGCTGCTGATCACCGACCTGGACCCCATCCGCTTCGGTCTGCTGTTCGAGCGTTTCCTGAACCCCGAACGCGTGTCCATGCCCGACTTCGACGTGGACTTCTGCCAGGACCGGCGAGACGAGGTGATCCGCTACACCCAGGCCAAGTACGGTCACGACCGCGTGGCCCAGATCATCACCTTCGGTAAGCTGCAGGCCCGCGCGGTGCTGCGCGACGTGGGCCGTGTGCTGCAGATGCCCTACGGCCAGGTCGACCGCATCTGCAAGATGGTGCCCAACAACCCGGCCAATCCGGTGACCCTGCAGCAGGCCTTGGACGGCGAGCCCCTGTTGCAGGAGATGCGTCGCCAGGATGAGACCGTGGACCGCCTGATCGGCGTGGCGCTGAAGCTGGAAGGCCTGTACCGCCACGCCTCCACCCACGCCGCCGGCGTGGTGATCGGCGACCGGCCGCTGGACCAGCTGGTGCCGCTGTATCGCGATCCCCGGTCGGATATGCCGGTCACGCAGTTCAACATGAAGTATGTGGAACTGGCCGGCCTGGTGAAGTTCGACTTCCTGGGCCTGAAGACCCTGACCGTGTTGCAGAAGGCGGTGGAGCTGATCCGCCCGCGCAATCCCGACCTGGACCTGCTGAACCTGGACCTGCACGACGCGAAGACCTACGCCCTGCTGGGCCGGGCCGAGGCGTCGGGCGTGTTCCAGCTGGAAAGTTCGGGCATGCGCGACGTGCTGCGCCGCATGAAGCCCAACCGCATCGAGGACATCATCGCCCTGGTCTCGCTGTACCGGCCGGGCCCGATGGACAACATCCCCAAGTACATCAAGGTCAAGGACGGGCAGGAGGAGCCCGACTACCTCCACCCCTCGCTGGAACCCATCCTGAAGGAGACCTTCGGGATCATGGTGTACCAGGAACAGGTGATGCAGATCGCCCAGGTGCTGGCCGGGTACAGCCTGGGCGGCGCCGACCTGCTGCGCCGCGCCATGGGCAAGAAGATCAAGGAGGAGATGGAGAAGGAGCGCTCCAAATTCGTCGACGGCGCCACGGCGCGCGGCGTGGATGCGGAGCAGGCGGGTCTGATCTTCGACCAGGTGAACAAGTTCGCGGGCTACGGCTTCAACAAGTCGCACGCGGCCGCCTACCCCCTGATCGCCTACCAGACGGCCTATCTGAAGGCCAACTATCCCGTGGAGTTCATGGCCGCGTCCATGACACTGGATCTGGGCAACACCGACAAGCTGAACCAGTTCCGCCAGGAACTGGACCGGCTGAAGATCAAGCTGCTGCCACCGGACATCAACCATTCGGGCGACATCTTCCGCGTGGAAATCCTGCCCAATGGGGAGCGCGCGGTGCGCTACGCCCTGGCGGCGGTCAAGGGTGTGGGCGGTCCCGCCATGGCGGCGGTGATCGCCGAACGCGACGCCAATGGCCCCTATCGCGACCTGTTCGACTTCGCCCGCCGCCTGGACAACAAGGTCATCAACAAGCGCCAGCTGGAGAATCTCGCCGCCGCCGGCGCCTTCGATAGCCTGGTGCCCAACCGCCACCAGGTTCATTCCGCCATCGAAATCATGCTGCGCTACGCCCAGGCCGAGGCGGCGGAGCGGGAAAGCGGCATGAACAGCCTGTTCGGGGCGTCGGCGCCCCTGAAGGCGCCGGAGCTGCCGCGCGTGGTGGAGTGGGAACCGCTGGAGAAGCTGCGGCATGAGTTCGAGGCCATCGGCTTCTACCTCTCGGCCCACCCGCTGGACGCCTTCGCCGGCCCGCTGGCCAAGCTGAAGGTGGTGCGCTTCGCCGACCTGCCCGCCATCATCGCGCGCGGTGGTGGCTCCACCCGTTTCCGTATGGCCGGCATCGTCGTCGCCCGGCAGGAGCGCACGGCCAAGAGCGGCAACCGCTTCGCCTTCATCGGCATGTCCGACGCGTCGGGTGTTTACGAGGTGACGCTGTTCTCCGAGGCCCTGGCGCCGGCGCGTGAGCATCTGGAGCCGGGCAAGGCCGTGCTGATGACGGTGGACGTGCAGCAGAACGGGGAGGAGCTGCGCCTGACCGGCAGCGGCGTCCAGCTCTTGGAGGATGAGGTCGCCAAGGTGGCGTCCGGCCTGCGCGTCACCCTGAGGGACGCGGCGCCGGTGGAAGGGCTGCAGACGGTGCTGAAGCGTCTGCCCAGCGGCCGGGGCAAGATCCACCTGATGGTGGAAGTCGACCGTCTGGAGGTGGAACTGGTCCTGCCCCAGGCCTACCAGATCAACAGCGCCAGCCGCTCCGCCCTACGCTCCATTCCCGGCGTGATCGACGTCCAGGATATTTGAACCAGCGGGGAAGGCGGTCGGCGTCCCCGGTACGCCATCGAGGGTATGGCCCCCCGTGCGGGTGATGGTCAAACTCCCCGAACCGATTGCCGGTCTCCAGCCCCCCGCCCGTTTGCCACGGGCAGGGTGATCCACCTCAGCGCCCTATGCCACGGCGTCCTTTCCTCCAACCACCCGGGGGGGACGGTTCCATGGTCATGGGTGGACAGCGAAGGAAAGGGGGCGGGCCACCGGCGTTGTTCGGTTCACGTCGCCGCCACTTCGGCAAGCCTTATACAGCGACATATCAATTCGATGGCGCGTCTATGGGGGCGATGACCGCAGGAGTGGCTTTGTGATACGTCTTTTGCGATTAACACGTTTAAATGACAAGAGGGGCAACTCCCCCTCGGACATACCCCTGACGGGGGTGGTCCTGTCAGATCGCGAGGGACGGGAATTGAGGACCGAACGCTTCCAAATCGGGGACTGGAAGGTTGACGTGCGATCCTGTGCCTTGAAACGCGAGGGGGAGGAAACGGAGGTTCAGATCGAGCCCCGGGCCATGAATGTGCTGGTGGCCCTGTGCCGCGAGCCGGGAAAGGTCCTGAGCGTGGACGACCTGCTGCTGCGTTGCTGGGATGGCGTTGTCGTTGGCGAGAACCAGGCCCAGAAGGCCGTCGCCCAACTGCGCCGCGCCTTGGGCGACACCGCCAATGCCCCCCAATATATCGAAAACATCCGCAAGCGCGGCTACCGGACCGTGGCGCCGGTCACGTTTCCAGGTCACCTGTCCCAGGACGAGGTGGCGGAGACCTGGTCCAGGCTGTCCCCCTATGTCGGCTTGGCCGCATTTGATGCGAACCACGCCGCCGTCTTCTTCGGCCGTGAAGGCGCTATCGGTCGCCTCCGTGCCGCCCTGGCCGCGCAGGTTGACGGCGGCCGTGCCCTGGTCCTGGTCCTGGGGGCCAGCGGCAGCGGCAAGACCTCCCTGGTTCTGGCGGGGCTTGTGCCGCAGCTGATGCGGGAACCGGGCCATCTGCGCGTCGCCGCGGCGGCGACCCTGGACCTGGGCGATGTCGGCGACCTGCCGCTGCCCACGGCCCTGGGCGGCGCCCTGCTGGACCTTGAACGGGACGGCCGGCCCCTGTTCGCCGGCCACAGCGCGGAAAGCCTGGGCCTGGCGCTTAGCGGCGATGGCGACCTGCACGGGGTCGACGGCGGGCGACCCATCGATGCCGCACCGGCGGACGCCCCCCCCGCCGCTGGCCGGTTCGTCCTGTTCGTCGATCGGCTGGAGGCATTGTTCAGCGCCGCCGCCGGTGGCGCCGCCCAGCGCGGCCTGTTCCTCGCGGCGCTGGATCGGTTGGCGCGGGGCGGCGAGGTCATGGTGGTCGCCGCCTGCCGCAATGACTTTTATGCCGACCTGTCGCGGGAACCGGTGCTGATGGAAGGCAAGGCGGCGGGGGGGCATTTCGATCTGGCGCCCCCCAACCGAACGGAAATCGCCCGCATGATTCGGCTGCCGGCTGAAATCGCCGGCCTTCGGTTCGGGGTGGATCCCGCCACCGGCGAGCATCTCGACGATGTGTTGTGCGAAGGGGCTGCCAGCAGCCCCGACGCGCTGCCCCTGCTGCAGTACACCCTGCAGCAGCTTTACCTTCAGCGCAGCCCGACCCGCGAACTGACCATGGCCGCCTATCGCGCGCTGGGCGGCATCGAGGGCGCCATCGGCCGCCGGGCCGATTCCATCCTCGCCGCCTTGCCCGCTGCCGCCCAATCGGCATTGCCGCGCGTGTTCTCTCTGATCGTGGTCGCGGGGGCCACGGATGGCGCGGTACGCGGCCAGCGTGCGCCCTGGACAGCATTGACCACGGGGGAGGAACTGACCCTGGTCCGCACCCTGGTGGAGGAGCGGCTGCTGGTCAGCCTGGTGGCCGACCGGCAACCGGTCTTCGGCGTCGCCCATGAGGCGCTGTTGCGGCAGTGGCCGCGCGCCGTCGCCTGGGTCGCCGCCCATCAGCAGGACCTGCGCACCCGTGGCCAGTTGGAGGGGATGGCGCGGCAGTGGGGCGCCGAAGGCCACCGGGCCGACCGCTTGCTGCGCGCCGGCAAGCCGCTGGAAGAGGCGCGCGACCTGCTGGCGCGCGCCGCCGTACCCCTGAGCGCGGAGGCCAAGGCGCTGGTCACCGCCTCCATCCGCCAGGCGCGCCGCGCCGACCGCTGGCGCCTGGCGGTTTCCGCCGCCTTCGCGGTGATCGCGGCCGTGGCCCTTTTCCTTGGTTTCCGCGCCCGCCAGGCGGAGGCCGTCGCCGCCCTGCGTCTGCATGGCGCGGAGGACCTGGTGGACTACATGCTGGGCGACCTGGCGGAGAAATTGCGCCCCCTGGGGCGCCTCGACGTGCTGGACGGCGTGGCGCAAAAGGCCCTGGGCTACCTCACGGCGGACGACGCTGGCGAGGTTCCCGCCGCCTCCCGCCTGCGCCAGGCCAAGGCCCTTCAGACGCTGGCCGACGTGGATCGTTCCCGCGGCAATGTCGACGCGGCGGTGAGGGCCTTGGATCGGGCGGACGCCCTGTTGCGGGCTAACCTGGCCCAGGGGCCCGTCGACCCTGACCTGCTTAAGACCTTGGGCACTGTCGCCTTCTGGTATGGACAAATCGCCTTGGACCAGAGCCGCCTTGATGAGGCGGAGCGGCGCTTCACCCAATACCGCGACCATGCGCAGCGCCGCATGGACCTGACCCCGGAGGAGCCCGACGGTTGGGTGGAGTTGTCCTACGCCCTGAGCAGCCTGGGTTCCCTGCAATTGCGCCAGGGGCAGGTTGATGGGGCGGCGGCCAACTTCGCCGCCTCGATCGCCCTGAAGCGCCGCGCGCTTGAGCGGCACCCGGACGACCGGACGGTGGCCGCCGAATTGGCCAACAGCCTGTCCTGGCTGGCCAACGCCGAGGCCCAGCGCGGGCATCTGGCGGCGGCGACCGCCCTTTACGATCAGCAGCATGATGTGCTGGACCATTTGCGGGCGGCTGAGCCTGCAGCCCCGGTCTGGACCTACCGCATGGCGCTGGCCGACAAGCTCAAGGCTCTGTTGTTTAGGGCCCAGGGCCGGATGGAACAGGCCTTGGCTGGGCTCGACAGCGCGGCCGAGGCGATCGAATCTATAATACGCAAAGACCCCACCAACCAGCGCTGGAGGACCGAGCGGATTGCCCTGGGGTTGGCCCAGGCGGAGGCGTCGCTGGCGCTGGGGCAGGCGGACGTGGCCGCCGCCAAGTTGACGGTGGCGCAGACTGACATCGACCAAATGACGAAAGCCGGACCACCAGGTTCCTCTCTGCGTCGACAACAGGCTTGGGCCCTGCTTTTGCATGCCCGGATATTCATGCGCGATGGCCGGATCGACCAGGCGGAAACCATGCTGACGACATCGAAGGAAACGCTCGATGGCATGGATGGTCGCGACCAATGGGATGAGGCTTTACTGTCGGCCGTCCAACTGGCCCGGGCCGACGTGCGGCGCTTGCGGGGAGATTCTGCCGCCGCTGAAAGTATTTGCCGGGAGGTGGCGGACAGGCTGCGCGCGACCGCGTGGTCCAGCGCTGACTTTAGTGTTTTGGCTCCTTGGGTCCGCGCGACCCTCTGCGCAGGCGACCGCCAAGAGGCAGCACCTGGCCTGATCGCCCTGGAGCGGATGGGGTATCGGGATCCTGATTTCCAGGACTTTTTAACCAGCCACAAGGATTAGGCTATCATGACGAATTATTCTCCGGTTGAAGGGTGCGCCATTGATGTGATGATTCACATAGAGCAAGTTCAGGTGGGGCCTCTGACGCAGCTTGTTTGGTATTATAATGGTGTGACCGGCGACGATCTTAGCGTCATGGCTAATATATCTACATCTGAGCTTTGCTTCAGATTGGATGCGTACACTCAAGGATTCTTCAAATTTGATGGTGCCACGGTGCGAAGAGCTTGTGATGACGAGGGGGTGGAATACCCTGATCTGACCAAGGTGTCGGTCGATGATCACTGTGTCGTCATCTCGGATGGTCAGCAAAATCGTCAGGTGACGGTTGGTGGTGTCACCTTCCGCGTCTCGCCGCTCCAAAGCGCTCGCTATGGCACGGGCTATGATAAAAGTACCTTCGAGAGCCCTGACCCTGAGGTGACCAACACCGGCGGCTACGAAGTGCCCCCGCCTCCCCACAAAGCCTGAACGTCGCTGGTTGAAGTACGGGAAGGGGGGTGCGTTTGGCGACTGTTCCCCCTTCCCGCGCCTGTCTTCTGGTGGGGCCCCGTCATTCCTGCCATCACGGACCACCGGGCCGCCAACGCCCCGTTCTGAACCTGGTGCGGTAGGGTTGGGCCAAGCGGTCAAATCGCTGTGTCAGCCCTCGCATACCGACCGGGGGCTGACATTTCCACATCGGTGAAGCGGTCGCGGGCCCGGGCACGCTCAGCCGTTTTCCCCGGTATTGGTGACCTCAGGGTCCGGTGATGTGAAGGTCAGGGGGCTGGATCCCGATGCCGTGTCCTTGGGGGCCACGGACAGGATGATCTTGCCGACGTGGTTTCGATTCTGCTGGTTGTTGTCGACGACGATGTAGGTCTCTTCGACACAGGCGAGTTTCAGGTCGCCGCAGGTGGAATCGATGGTCGCGCCGGTGAAGATGAAGGATCGCGCGCTCTTCTCCGTCAGTTCGAACTGTATATGACCATATCTAATCCCGACGCCTATGGAAATCACATCAGCGGCCATGTCGTTGAAATACCATACCGGCTCGGTTCCCGGCGCCGCGTTCTTGTCGACGAAGAGGTGGACCTTTATCGGCAAGGTCTTCTTGGAGATATACTGGCGATCTTGTGGCATGACTTATGACCCCATCTTGGTGGTGGCGGTTATGGGCGGCGATTTCAGAAATGCATTTCAAGGGCGCGCTAAAAAAGTACACGTCAAAAGGTGGAAATAAATAAGATCATAATATAAGGAGATAAAAACAATTTAACACCCGTAAAAGTTTAAGGCAAGGCTAGGGCGTTGGCTGTTTGAAGATCAATAACCAGCCCCGCAATAGGCCGCCCACCCGTCGCCCAAGGTTGGGAAGGTCAGCCCGGGCCGGGATATTATTGTTTAATATCAATGGATTGATCAGCGGAAAGATAACGGAAGGAAGAATTCTTCCCACCGCAGGCAAGGTGTCCCGGCCGATGGCGACCAGACGTCTCGGCGATCGTGAACCAGCCGGGAGCCTGCAGTCATGTCGCCCTTATCCCACCGTGAAAATGAAGTCCTCGACCTGATCGGACATGGCCTGTCCAGCGGGCAGATCGCCGTGGACCTGGGGGTTTCGGAATTCACCGTCCGCAAGCATCGGTCCAGCATCATGCGCAAGCTGGGGTTCAATTCGACCGCCCGGCTGATCGCCCATGCCGGCGCCGTGGCCGACCCGTCGTCACTGGCGGCCGTCATTCCGGCGCCGCCCCTGCCCTGGGACGCGCTGCGCCCGCGCGAGGCCGAGGTGATGCGGCATGTCGTGGCCGGCCTGACCAGCAAGGAGATCGCGCGTCTGCTGGACATCAGCCCGCTGACCGTCCGCAAGCACCGGGAACGCGCCCGAGAAAAATTGGGGGTCATACGCTGGTTGAGATCATCTGTCGCGGGCAGGCGGATGGCGTGGCGTTGGCCAAGCCGTGACGCTGGACCGCGTCAAGACCTGAGGACTGCGGGGCCCAGAGCTGGATGCGATCGCGCGTGATCGCATCCAGCTCTTAACCTGTTCATGATAGAGCGGAACG
>NZ_BACU01000520.1 GCF_000333275.1 Azospirillum sp. B4
AGGCCTTGGGAGTATTCTCCAAGTTCGCCATGGATGTCACGGTCACCTTCGCCGGCGTGCAGGTCTGCACCACCAACCTGCCTTCGTGGTACCCGCCGGTGGGATTCGGCGTGAAGCTGCCGGAGGTGGAACTGACGGTCGTGCTGTCGGCCGCCTTCTTCGCCGAGGTGGCGACCGTGCGCCACCCCTTCCCGGTGGGCGTGAGGCTGCAGGAGGTGGCGCTGGCCACCGCGGTGTTGCTGCCCCCGGTCGCCGTGGTGGCGACAGACGCCGTGTTGTACGACGGCATCCGCCATATGCTGTTCCTGATGCCGCCCCTGGCCGCCACCGCCGGCCTTGGCCTCAACGCCCTGATCACCCGCCTGCCGTCGCGCTGGCCGGGGAACACCTGGCTGCGCCCCTTCATGGCGGCGCTGCTGGTGGCCTGTGCCGCTGTGCAGGTCGGCTTCATGGCCCATCTGCATCCCTATGAGACCATCTGGTTCAACCGCTTCGTCGGTGGCGTGCGCGGCGCCGCACCCCGGTTCGAGTTGGACTACTGGGGCAGTTCCCTGTCCGAGGCGGCCAAGCGCCTGACCGACACCATGGTGAAGCTGGAAGGGCCGCAGGCCTTGACCCAGCCCTACCGCATCCGCGTCTGCGGTCCGCCCACCTCGGTGTTCCACTACCTGCCGCCGGCCTGGAAGCCGACGCGCCGCAACACCGGCCCGGTGGATTTCTACCTTGCCTTCACCCGCTGGGCCTGCAAGGAAATTCCCGCGGGCCAGGACATCGTGCGCATTGAGCGCGATGGCGAGGTTCTGGCCTACGTGCGTGACCTGCGGGAGCCGCCGCAGTAGGGCGCGGCCTCTGTACACGCCTCAACCGGTACTAGGACGCGACCGCGTCCGCCGGAGCGTTTTGGGAAGCGTAGCGGACTGAAACGCGAGGAAGCCAAGGCCACGGATGTGGCCGCCCGGCGATTGAGGGGCCTTTGATCGTCCAAGAGCAGAGGCATGAACAAGGGAGAGCGCCAGATGAAGCTGTTCGGCCTCGCGGGGTGGAGCGGTTCGGGCAAGACCACCTTGCTGGTCCAGCTGATCCCGGAACTGACGGGACGCGGCTACCGCGTCTCCACCCTGAAGCACGCCCACCACGATTTCGATGTGGACCAGCCGGGCAAGGACAGCCACCGCCATCGCGTGGCCGGCGCCACCGAGGTGCTGGTGGCGTCGGCCAACCGCTGGGCCCTGATGCATGAGCTGCGCGGGATGGCTGAGCCCACGCTGGCCGACCTGGTGGCCAAGCTGTCGCCGGTCGATCTGGTGCTGGTGGAAGGCTTCAAGCGCGACCCCATCCCCAAGCTGGAGATTTGGCGGGCGGAGAATGGGAAGGCGCCGCTGTTTCCCGATGATCCCACCGTCGTGGCGCTGGTGGCCGACGATCCCCTGCCGGTAGAGGCACCGGCCCGGTTGCGGCGCTTCCCCCTCGACGCGGTGGTGGACATCGCCACCTTCATCCTGGCCTATGTCGGCCTGCCGCCGCACGCCGCCTGAGGAGGGGCATCCCCATGCCGGGCGCCACCGATTGCTACATCGCCGACACCTTGCTCAGCGTCGACCAGGCGCGGGAGCGGCTGTTGCATGCGATCCAGCCAGTGGCGGGCGTGGCGGTGGTGTCCCTGGATGAGGCTGATGGCCGCGTCCTGGCGGCCGATGTGGTGGCGGAACACAGCCTGCCGCCCTTCGCCCAGGCGGCCATGGATGGCTATGCCCTGGACCATCGCGACGTGGCGGGTGGCCCCGGGCCGGTGCGCCTGCCCCTGTCGGCGCGGGTGGCGGCGGGCGACGCGCCCGGTCCCCTGGTGCCCGGTACCGCCGTGCGCATCTTCACCGGCGCTCCCTTACCGGCGGGCGCCGACACCGTGCTGATGCAGGAGGACGCGGTGCTGGACGGCGACGTCCTGCTGGCCCCGTCCGACCTCACCCCCGGCCGCCACTGCCGCGCGGTGGGGGAGGATATCGCGGCGGGTGCCCTGGCGCTGGCCGCCGGGCGGCGCCTGTCACCGCCGGCGCTGGCGCTGGCGGCGGCGCTGGGTTTCCAGGTGCTGGCGGTGCGGGCGCCGCTGACCGTGGCCCTGCTGTCCACGGGGGACGAGGTGCGGCCGGCGGGCACGCCCCTGGTTCCCGGCGCCATCCACGACGCCAACGGGCCGCTGCTGTCCGCCCTGCTGCGGCGGCTGGGGTGCCGGGTGCTGCCGGTCGGCATCGTCGGCGATGACCCGGATGCCCTTGAGGCCGCCTTGTCCGGTCTGAAGGCCGACCTGATCCTCAGCAGCGGCGGCGTCTCGGCGGGGGAGGAGGATCACGTCAAGACGGTGGTGGCGCGACTGGGGGGCATCGATTTTTGGCGCCTGGCGCTGAAGCCCGGCAAGCCGCTGGCCTTTGGTCATGTGGCGGGCACACCCTTCCTGGGCCTGCCCGGCAATCCCTTCGCCGCCTTCGCCGCCTTCCTGGCCCTGGGCCGGCCCCTGGTGCAGCGCCTGGCTGGGGAGGTGGTGGCCGACCCGCAGCGCCTCACCGCGCGCTGCGGCTTCAGCCATGCCCGGTCGCCGGGCAAGCGCGAGTATCTGCGGGTGGTCCTGCGGCAGGAGGATGGGGATACGGTCGCCCGCCTGGTCGGCGCCGGCGGCAGTGCGGCCCTGTCCTCCCTGGCCGCCGCCGACGCGGTGGCGGAGGTGGAGGACGCGCGCGACATCCTGCGCCCCGGCGATCCGCTGACGGTGATCCCGCTGCACGGGCTGTTCTGACGCGCGGCACGTCGGCCCTATGTTATCGATGTCATCTCCCCTATCATGGGCGCAAACAAAGCCCAGGGAGGGGACATGACCACGACGACCATCGTATCCATCATTCGCACCGCCGCCGCCGCGGCGCTGCTGTGCGCCGGCGCGGCCCACGCGGCCGACATGCCACCGCCGTCGCCCGTGGGGCCGGACGGCGGCGTCACCCTGCCGTTGGCGCCGGGCGGCCTCGTCCTGCCCTTCTCCTCCTACGCGTCGCCGGAGGCGCGGGACTGGTTCCGGCGCTATGCCGACGTGCACGCGCCGCCCATCACCGACGTGCCGGCCAGCCGTGTCTTCTATGACCGCATGAACAGCGACCGGGCGGATCGGCTGCGGGCCTTGTACCCCGTCACCGTGACGGACCAGGCCATCGGCGGTGTGCCCACCCAGGTGGTGGAGCCGGCCAAGGCGGTGGCTGCACCGGACCGGGTGCTGATCAACCTGCATGGCGGTGCCTTCCTCTGGGGGGCCGGCAGCGGCGGGTTGGTGGAGGCGGTGCCGGTGGCGGCGCTGGCCAAGGTCAAGGTGGTGACGGTGGACTACCGCCAGGGACCGGAGCATCACTTCCCGGCGGCCAGCGAGGACGTGGCCGCTGTCTACAAGGCCCTGCTGAAAACCTACAAGCCACAGAACATCGGCATCTACGGCTGTTCGGCCGGCGGCATCTTGACGGCGGAGGCGGTGGCTTGGTTCCAGACCCACGGGCTGCCCCGGCCCGGCGCCCTCGGCATCTTCTGCGCCGGTCTGCTGGATGCCGGCGGCGATTCCCTGGCCATGTCGGCGCTCTATGGCGGCCAACTGCCCGGTCCCGGCCTGCGCCTGATGGACCTGCCCTATTTCCAGGGCGCCGACGCCCAGGACCCGTTGGTGATGCCCGGCCTGTCGCGGGATGTGCTGGCCAAGTTCCCACCCACCCTGCTGATCACCGGCACCCGCGACTTCATGCTCAGCGACACCCTGCACAGCCAGGACCTGCTGGAGCGGGCGGGGGTGCGGGCCGAGCTGCATGTCTGGGATGGCATGGTCCACTCCTTCTTCTCCGATCCCGAATCGCCGGAGGCACGGGCGGCCTATGAGGTGATGGCCCGCTTCTTCACCCGTGAGCTGGGGGCGCCGGCCGGCGGGCGCTGAAGTGTCAGGCCACCAGCGCCAGCAGGGCCAGCAGCAGGAACAGGGTCTTGCGTATCGTCACGGGGGTCCCCCGGGTCATGGCCGCGTCAGGTGGGCGGCGGGCAAGAAGGGAGATAGGGCGGTCGCCCCTGAAACCGCCTCTGAAACCTGTGACATTCCGGTGGTCGTGGCGTCGGGCGGCATAAATCCGCCCAAATCGGCGCCGGCTCAGGGTTTGTGGCGCAGGATCCAGCCCGCCAGGTCGTCCAGCGGGGCCGGATGGCCGTCGCCGTCGCGAAAGCGCACGGTGGCGCTGTGGCCGGGCCAGGTGACGGTCAGGATGGTTTCCAGGGCGTCGGCATGGCCGGGGCCGGGGAAGCGGGCCGGCTGGGCCGCCAGGTCGGCTGCCTCCACCAGCCGGCGCAGGGCCTGGCGCTCCGCAGCACCCAGGCCGGCCACGTCCAGGCTGATGCCGGGCCGGCGCAAGGGGAAGGCGATGCCGCCCTGGCGTTGGCATTCGACATGGATGGGGGGCGGTTCGGTGGCGGTCATGGCGTGCAGGATGGCCTAAAGCCCGACCGCTTTCCAGGCGTCATCCACCGCCTTGGTGGCGGCGGACCCATGCTTCCCCGCCACTTCCCGCGTCGCGGCGGCCGCGTCCTTGAACTCCGACCACAGCTGCAGGCGGGTGGTCAGCGTCTCGTACCAGATGGCGCCCGCCACCTCCCACGCCTTGCCGCCGATGGCGGTGGCCGCCAGATAGAAGGCGTGGTTGGGGATGCCGGAATTGATGTGGACGCCGTAGTTGTCGTCCGAGCCGCTGTAATAGTCCTTCATGGTCGCCGGCTGCGGGTCCTTGCCCAGGTCCGGGTCGTCATAGGCCGTGCCCGGCGCCTTCATGGAGCGCAGCGCCGTGCGGTTGGTGCCGGCCTTGGGGATCAGCAGGCCCTGGCCGATCAGCCAGTCCGCCTTGTCCGCGGTTTCGCCGGCGGCGTACTGCTTGATCAGCGACCCGAAGACGTCGGAGAAGGACTCGTTCAGCGCGCCCGACTGGCTGGAATAGTCCAGGCCGGCGGTGAACTGGGTGACGCCGTGGGTCAGCTCATGGCCGATGACGTCCAGGCATTTGGTGAAGCGGTCGAAGATCTTGCCGTCGCCGTCGCCATAGACCATCTGCTGGCCGTTCCAGAAGGCGTTGTCGTAGTCGGTGCTGTAATGCACCGTGCTGTCCAGGCGCATGCCCTTGTTGTCCACGGAATTGCGCTTCAGCACGTCCATGTAGAAATCATAGGTCTTGCCGGCATAGTCGTAGGCCTCGTTGACGGCCAAGTCCTGGGTGGCCGCCTGCCCCTCCGACCGCACCAGCGTGCCGGGCAGGGTGCCGCCGTGCTGGGCGTCATAGATCGTGCGGCGCTTGGTCCCGGTGGCCAGGCCAGCGAAGGCGAACTGGTTCATGCTGTCGCGCATGCCCCGGATGCGGCCCTGGTGATAGAGGTTGTGCAGGGCCCGCTGGCGCTGGGCGGGGTCGGCGCTGTGCGTCGCGACATGTTCCATCATGTGCGGGGGAATGATGAAGCAGATGTGTGGGGGGCAACCGGCGTGCGGGCACATGGGCAAGGCTTTCGGCGCTGGGCTCAAGGGCCTCAAGCGTCGCACCGTCCCCAGCCGGCCGGAATATCCGACTCGGACATACCCACGACGGGGCCTAGCCTAACCCCTTGGACACAAGGCCGGCGGCGGCCGCCAGATCCTCCGCCGTGTTGACGTTGAAGAAGGGGTCCACCGGCCCGGCCGGGAAGTCGACCACCGCCAGCGGCTGGCGCGCCAGGAAGGCGCTTACCTTGCGCAGATCCTCCCCCACCAGGGATTGGCGCAGGGCCGGGGCCAGGCCCACGGGCCACAGCGCCACCACCGGATGGCGCTGACCGTTGGACGCGGCGCACGCCACGCCGCCGGGCGCGATGGCCGCCGCCAGGCGGGGGGCTAGGTCCCGGGGCAGGAAGGGGCAGTCCGCCGGCACGCTCAGCACATGGGTGTGGGTACCGGCGGCGAATTCCAGGCCCGCCAGCACGCCGGCCAGCGGCCCAGGATGGCCCGGCACCGTGTCGGCCAGGATGGGCAGTCCCTGGTCGTGATGGCGGGCGGGGTCGCCATTGGCGTTCAGGACCAGGCCCGCCACCTGTGGCTCCAGCCGCGCCCGGACATGGGCCAGCAGGGGCCGCCCCGCCAGCATCAGCCGCGCCTTGTCCACCGCGTGGTCCTCGCTGCCGCCGAAGCGGCGGCCCAGGCCCCCGGCCAGGATCAGGCCCAGGATGGTCATGTCGCTCACGGGGCGACGGGGGCCGGGCTCATCTCGGCGTCTCCCCCGGCGTCGGCGTGGCCTTGGGCGGCGGTTTGGTCTCGGCTGGCTTCTCCGCCGGCTTGGCTCCAGGGGGTTTCGCCTTTTCCGGCGGCGCGTCGAAGCGCGGGGAGCGGGCCAGCATCCGGCCCTTGTCCAGCGCGTGGGACAGCACCAGCGATTCCAGGGTGCCGGCCGGCTGGTCCGGGTTCAGGTCCAGCGTGTCCTTGTTGAGGGCGTAAATGGTGAAGACATAACGGTGGGTCTGCCCCGCCGGCGGGCAGGGGCCGCCATAACCCTTGGGGCCGAAGTCGTTCAGCGCCTGGAGCGCCCCCTTGGGCAGGCCCTGGCCGTCGGCGGCCCCGGCGCCCGCCGCCAGTCCGTGGACGCCGGCCGGGATGTTGAACACCATCCAGTGGCGGAAGCCCTTCTTGACGTCGGCATCCATGACGATCAGGGCGAAGCCCTTGGTGGTCGGCGCCTCACCGCCCCAGCGCAAGGCGGGGGAGATGTTCCGGCCGCCGCAGCCGTCGCGGTCCCAGGCTTGCGCCAGGGTCAGGGTGCCGTCGGCCGCCAGGTCGGGGCTGTTCAGCCACATGCCGGCCTGGGCGCCTTGGGCCGTCAGCTGACAGCCAGGGCCAGGGCTCCCCGCAGGCGCCGCGTGGGCCGCGCCATGGCTCAAACCTTCTCTGTCATGCGCCGTTCCGGCAGGGGGCGCTTCACCCGGGGCAGGTTCTCGCCCA
>NZ_BACU01000519.1 GCF_000333275.1 Azospirillum sp. B4
GGTGATGATGGCCGCCCCGCTGGGCGTCGCTCTGACCTTCTCCCTGACGCCGGAGACGATGCAGGCCTGGGGCTGGCGTATTCCCCTGGTGGTGGGTTGCCTGATCGTCCCCTTCCTGTTCCAGATCCGCCGGTCGCTGACCGAGACGGAAGCCTTCCTGGCGCGCACCCACCGTCCCACGGTGGGTGAGATCATGGCCTCGCTGGCGGCCAACTGGGGCGTGGTATTGACCGGCATCGGCCTGGTGTTGATGACCACCGTGTCCTTCTACTTCATCACCGCCTACACCCCCACCTTCGGGCGGGAGGCGCTGCACCTCAGCGACATGGACAGCCTGCTGGTCACCCTGGCGGTGGGCGCCAGCAACCTCTTGTGGCTGCCCCTGTCGGGCGCCTTGTCCGACCGCATCGGCCGCCGGCCCATCCTGGTCTTCTGCACCGTGTTGGCGCTGGCCACGGCCTACCCCGCGCTCAGCTGGCTGGCCGCGGCACCCAGCTTCGGCCGCCTGCTGGGCGTGGAGCTGTGGCTGTCCTTCCTTTATGCCGGCTACAACGGCGCCATGGTGGTCTACCTGACGGAAATCGTCCCGGCCCAGGTGCGCACCGCCGGCTTTTCCCTGGCCTACAGCCTGGCCACGGCCGCCGGCGGCTTCACGCCCTTCGTCAGCACTTATCTGGTGAAGCACGGCGGCAACGCCGCCATGCCGGGGCTGTGGCTCTCTGCCGCCGCTCTCTGCGGCCTGATCGCCGTGCCGGTCAGCGCCCGGTTCGCGCGGCGGCATGCGGAGGGGTAAGCAAAAAGGGGGGCGCTCAGGGAAACTGGCCCGGGGCTTCAGGCCGCCTCCAGTATGGTGATTTCAATCCGCAGGCCAGCGGCGCTCGCCATATTGACCAGGGCATCCAGTCCGAATAGATCGATCTTGCCCCGGACCAGGTCCGATATACGCGGCTGTGTCACGCCAAAAGCCTTGGCCGCTTCAGCTTGGGTCAGGCCCTGGCGGGTGATGTAATCCTTCAAGGTCATCGCCAGCTTCGAGCGGAGCTTCATGTTTTCAGCGTCCGCGGGGGTGTCCTCCAGGGCATCCCAGACGCTGGAGAATCGCTTGTCGGTCATTTCCGTTTGCCTTTCCGTTCGTCAGCCTTGTGGCGTTTGAGCCGATCGACAAGGGCGCCGTAGCGGTCCTTTGCTATTCCAATATCGGCCGGGTCCGTCTTCTGGGACTTTTTCTGGAAACAATGCAGCACGTAAACCGCGTCGTCGAATTTCGCCACGTAGATCACGCGGTAGATGCCCGACTGGTCATGGAGCCTAATTTCCTGGACACCGGGGCCAACAGTTTTCATGGGCTTCCAGTCGTCCGGCAATCTCCCGTGCTGAAGATGATCGATCTGGTGGCCGGCTTCTCTTCTTGCCGTCAAGGGGAAGCGCCGCAGTGCCTCCAGGGAATCGCCCAGGAATTCCACCTCTTTTGGATCGTTTGGCGGGCTGGTTCCAGCGGTGCTCATGGGACATGATTTATACAAAAACTTGTATATTCTGGCAAGGGCGGGTCAATCCCGTTATGCATCACGGCTCCCGCCCCCGCCGCGCCAGCCACACGCTGCGTCCGCCGCAATCGCGGTCTTCCGGCCGGAAGTCCATGACGTCGAAGCCATGGGCGTCCAGCAGGGCGCGGTAGTCGGCCGGGTCCAGGCTGGCGTGGTGCAAGGGCTCGCCGGCATAGCTGCCCATGGCCACGCCGTGGCGGGGGCCGCTGGTGAACATCAGCGGGGCGCCGGGCAGGGCGTGGCGCTGGAACACCGGAAACATCGCGCGCTGGTCGGCGAAGTCCAGGTGGAAGAAGCTGTCCCAGGCCAGGATGCCGGCGTAGCGCGCGCCCAGGTCCAGGCCGCGCATGTCGGCGACGCGCCAGTCCTGGTCCGGCATGCGGGTGCCGGCCAGGGCGATCAGGGCCGGGGCCGTGTCGACGCCGGTGACGGCGCGGCCCTGGGCGATCAGATATGATGCCATGGGCTGGCCGCCGCCGCAGCCCAGGTCCAGCATCGGGCCGGGCGGCGCCAGGGTCAGGAACCGGTCCAGCCAGGGGCGCTCGATGTCCGGGTGGCGGCGGTGACCGGCCTGCCGGTCGGCTTCCCACGCCAGGCCGTGGCGCTGGTACAGGCCGACCACCCCGGCGGCCACCCCCGCGGCGTCGTCATCCATGGACTTCTCCCTCGCGCTGTTGGGACTGGCCGGACACAGCCAGTTTAGCGATAGGGCAGGCTGGGCGCCGATGCAAGCGACCGGGACGTGGGTCAGGCGGCCCGCACCGTGGCCAGGAATTCCCCCACCTCCCGGCGCAGGTGCTCCGCCTCGCTGGACAGGCTTTGGGCGGCGGCCAGCACCTGGGTGGCGGCCGTGCCGGTTTCACCGGCGGCTTGGGTGACGCTGGCGATGGTGCCCGACACCTCATTGGTACCGGCGGCCGCTTTGGTGACGCTGCCGGCGATGTCGTTTGCCGCGGCGCTCTGTTGGTCGACGGCGGCGGAGATCGCGGCGGAGATGCGGTTGATTTCGCCGATGGTATCGGCGATGGCGGATATCGACTGGCCGGCGGCGTTGGATGCCTGCTGGATGTCGTTGACGCGGGTCGAAACCTCCTCGGTGGCCTGCGCGGTCTGGTTGGCCAACGCCTTGACCTCGCTGGCGACGACGGCGAAGCCCTTGCCGGCTTCACCGGCGCGGGCCGCCTCGATGGTGGCGTTCAGGGCCAGCAGGTTGGTCTGGTTGGCGATCTGCTGGATCAGCGCGACCACCGTGTTGATGTCGGCGGCCGAGCTTTTCAGTGTCGTCACGGCGGTGACCGTTTCATCGGTGGTGGCGACGGCCGATGAGGCCACGGTGGAGGACCGTGCCACTTGGCGCCCGATCTCCTGGATCGAAGCGGACAGTTCCTCGGTGGCGCTGGCCACGGTGTTGACGTTGGTGGCGGCGATGGTGGCCGCGCTGGCCACGGTTTGGGACTGTCGGCTGGTTTCCTCCGCGGTGGCGGCCATGGCTTGGGCCGCCGCCTGCATCTCCGTCGCGGCGCCGGCGACGGCGTCGACGACGCCCTTCACCGAATTTTCAAAGCGCGATGCCATGTCCAGCAGGGACGCCTTGCGCCTTGCCTCCGACTCCTCCTTTTCGCGTGCCGCGGCCTCTTCCATGGCCCGCACCCGCACGGTGCTCTGCTTGAAGGCCTCGGCGGCCTGCGCCAGCTTGCCGATCTCATCTCGCCGCCCCAGGCCGCGCACCTCCACCGCCGTGTCCCCTGCGGTCAGCCGGGCCATGACGGTGATGATGCCGTTGATGCCGCCGGTGACGGAGCGGACGACGATGACGGCCAGGATGACGCCGATGGCGATGCCCAGCGTGCCCACGCCCAGGGTGACGACCATGGTGCGGTCGAAGCGCACCATCGAGTCATCGAAAATCCGTTTGGCCTCATTGACCTGCAGGGCGATCACGGGAGCCAGGGCCTTCATCGTCCGCTCGAACGTCTCCCCATCCCGTGCATCCCCGGCGGCCAGCTTGCGGTATGCGGTGTAGATGGGCTCGAACGTGTGGACCAGGTCCGCCTCCTCCGGGGTCAGATAGGTCGACATGTAGTGCGACCAGGCCGCGTCCATGCCCGCTTCGGCGGCGGGCGCCGCCACCCCCGCCCCGCGCGCCGCGTGCAGCTGATAGAGATTGCCCTGGACGGCAGTCAGGTCGGCCAGCGCGACCGTGCGGTCCTCGTAGACGCTCTTGAGATCCTGATTGGTGGTCCACGCCCCGCGCAGGCCCAGGGCGCCCGTCAACAGCGCGACAAGGGCCAGGCATCCCACCAGGATGGAAAGGCGTGATCCAATTCTCAGGTTGTTGAGCATCGCAGGCGGTTCCTTGAACATCGGTTTCAGGGAACTTGCCGCCATCAGGCTAAAGCTTCGATTAACGGATTAATCCAAGGGGGCCGCGCAAAAGGATAGATCTAGGTCGGTGGGTGAAGGATCGGCAGCAGCAGCTGGGCCTTCAAGCCAGGGCCATTGTCGTCCAGCAGCAACGTGCCGCCATGGCGCTGGGCCACCGCGTCCACCAGGCTGAGACCCAGGCCGCTGCCGGGGCGGGCCTGGTCGCGTTCCAGCCGGAAGAAGCGTTCACGCACCCGCTGCCGATCCTCCGCCGGGATGCCGGGGCCGTTGTCGGCCACCGTCACCTTGACACGGCTTGGCCCGTCGGTGCCGACGGTCAGGCTGACCGTCCCGCCTTCGGGGGTGTATTTCAGGGCGTTGTCCAGCAGGTTGGCCAGGGCCTGGCTCAACAGCTGGCGGTTGCCCTGCACCATGGCGGCTGGGCCCGTCGCCTCCACCGCCATGGTGAAGATGATGCCCTGGTCCTCGGCAACGGCGTCGTACAGCTCGCCAGTATTGAGCGCCAGTTCGTCCAGTTGCACCGGGGCGATGGGCAGGTTGCCGCCTGACTCCACCTCGGCGATGGCCAGCAGGGCGCGGAAGGTGGCCAGCAGATGGTCCACCTCCTCGATCGCGGCCTCCAGCACCTCGCGCGGGTTCTCCACCGTCTCATGCATCAGGGCCAGTTCCAGCCGCGTGCGCAGGCGGGTGAGGGGGGTGCGCAGGTCGTGGGCGATGCCCTGGCTGACATGGCGGATCCCGGCCACCAGCGCCTCGATGCGGTCCAGCATGGCGTTCAGGGTGTGGGCCAGCTGGTCGAATTCGTCGCCCGCCCCCGTCAGGGGCACGCGGCTGACCAGCATGCCCTCGCGGATGGCCTCCGCCGTGCGGGTGACGCCATCCAGGCGGCGCAGCCAGGCGCGGCTCATGGCCAGGCCGCCGATCAGGCCCAGCACCAGGGTCAGGCCCATGCTCCAGCCGATGACCCGCTCCAGCCGCTCGCGCAGAACCCGAACCTCGCCCAGGTCGCGGCCCACCAGCACGCGATAGCCGCCGGGCAGGGCCGCGATCAGGGCGCGCACGTCGCCGGGGCGCACCTGGCCGGTGACGGGGTCCTTCACCGGCAGGTTGACCCAGCCCGCCTCGTCCACCCCCTGGGCCAGAACTGGTTGCCGGCCAGGGTGGAACCGGAGGACGCGGCCAGGATGTAGATGGACGAGGCGTTGCCCATGCCGCGCTCGTTCACCGCCTCCGCCAGTCCGGCCATACCGCCAGTGCGGTAGCGATCGGCCAGGGCCTGCATGTCCTCGCGGATGGCGGTGTCGGCCTGGCTGGTCAGGAAGCCGGCGGTGGACCAGTAGATCAGCCACAGCACCAGCAGGACGGACCCGACGAACAGCCCCAGATAGATCAGGGCGAAGCGGAAGGTGGTGGTGCGCAGCAGGCGGCCGAGATGGCGCTGACCGTCGGAGCGCGGCGTGGTGCCGCCGCTATTCGCCTCCCCGCCGGCCGGGGCGTGGCGTTTCAGGGCCGTAAGCAATACCCGGCCCCCCGCACGGTCTGGATCATGGGCGGCTCGAAGCCTTTGTCCACCTTCTGGCGCAGGCGCGCGATATGGACGTCGATGACATTGGTCTGCGGGTCGAAATGATAGTCCCACACCTGTTCCAGCAGCATGGTGCGGGTCACCACGCTGCCGGCGTTGCGCATCAGGCATTCCAGCAGCTGGAATTCCCGGGGCAGCAGGTCGATGGCCTTGCCCCCGCGCTTCACCGTGCGGGCCAGCAGGTCCATCTCCAGGTCACCGGCCACCAGCTTGGTGGACTGGGCCTGGGGGGCGGCGCGGCGGCGGCCCAGGCTTTCCAGCCGGGCCAGCAGCTCGGAGAAGGCGTAGGGCTTGGTCAGGTAGTCGTCGCCGCCGGCGCGCAGGCCCGTCACCCTGTCCTCCACGCTGCCCAGCGCGCTCAGCACCAGCACGGGCGTGTCGTTGCCCGCGGCGCGCAGCAGGCTGACCAGGGACAAGCCGTCCCGGCCCGGCAGCATGCGGTCCACCACCAGGGCGTCGTAATGCTCCGCCCCCGCCAGGTACAGGCCCTGGGTGCCGTCGGGCGCGTGGTCCACGGCGTGGCCAGCCTCCTTCAGGCCTTTCAGCATGTAGGCGGCGGCCTGGGCGTCGTCCTCGATGACTAGGATCTTCATGGCGGTGGAACCTGGGTTGAGGGCGCGGATCAAATCAAAGGGCCGGGCGGTGGTAAATCCGCCCGGCCCCATTTCATCTCAGGTCCTCCCGGTGATTTTCCGGGAGGGCGCTGGAACTCAGTCTTTCTTGGGCGTGACGGGCAGGGGCAGGAACATCTGCTGGTCGCCGCGGCGGACCAGCAGCAGGACGGACTTGCGGCCGTCCTTCTTGGCCTTCTCCACCTGGGCGTTGACGTCGGCCGGGGCCTTCACGCCTTCGTTGTTCACGCTGGCGATGATGTCGCCCGGGCGCAGGCCCAGGTCGTCCTTGCCCGGATCGACGATGACGACACCCTGGGCGTCGCCGTCCAGGCCCAGGCGCTCCCGGGTGCGGTCGTCCAGCTTGCCCAGCTTCAGGCCGGCCACGCTGGTGTTGTCACCCTTGCCGTCGGGCGTGGTGGCAGCGCCGGAGCCACTGTCCTTGTCGTTGCTGGGCGCCTCGCCCAACTTGACGGAGACGGTGATGGCCTTGCCCGCGCGCAGCACGCCCAGGTCCACGGTCTTGCCCGGGTCGATGCCGGCCACGTTGCGGGCCAGGTCGCGCTGGTTGTCGATGGCCTTGCCGTTGATGCTCTGCACCACGTCGCCTTGCTTCAGGCCGCCCTTTTCCGCCGGGCTCTTGGGCGAGACGGCGTTGATGATGGCGCCCTTCGGCTCCTTCAGGCCCAGGCTGTCGGCGATCTCCGGCGTCACCGCCTGCAGGGTCACGCCCAGATAGCCGCGCTGCACATGGCCGGTGGCCTTCAGCTTCTCGATCACGGGCTTGGCCACGTTGGACGGGATGGCGAAACCGATGCCGACCGAACCGCCGGTGGGGGAGAAGATGGCGGTGTTGATGCCGATGACCTCGCCATTGGTGTTGAAGGTCGGGCCGCCCGAGTTGCCCTTGTTGATCGAGGCGTCGATCTGCAGGAAGTCGTTTAGGTTGGCGGGGTCGATGTCGCGGCCGCGGGCCGAGACGATGCCGGCGGTGACCGTGCCGCCCAGGCCGAAGGGGTTGCCCACCGCCACCACCCAGTCGCCCGGGCGCATCTTGTCGCTGTCGCCGAAGGCCAGGGCCTGCAGCGGCTTCTTGGCATCCACCTTCAGCAGCGCCAGATCCGACCGTTCGTCCTGGCCCACGATCTTGGCCGGCACGTCGTCCGTCTGGTCCTGGAAGTGGACCTTCACCTCGTCCGCCCCCTCGATGACGTGGCGGTTGGTGACGATATAGCCGCTGGGGTCGATGACGAAACCGGAACCCAGGGCGGATTCGATGCGCGGCCGGCCGTTGCCGCCACGGCCACCGGGCAGGGCCTCGTCCGGCAGGCCGAAGTGGCGCATCATTTCCTGCAGTTCCTGCGGCACCTGCGGCGTCGTCACCTTGTGGGCCGCGGTGATGGTCACCACCGCCGGCGACACCTTTTCCACCAGGTCGGCGAAGCTGGGCAGCGAGGCCGGGCTGGCGGCATGGGCGGTGATGGCGGCGGGCGGGGCCACCAGGGCCGTGCCGGTCATCAGGCCGATGGCCAGCGCGGTCACGGCCAGGCGGGGAAAGCGCTTCTTGGGCGAGGGAACGGTGGGCAGGGAGGTCATGGTCTCAAGCTCGCTTTCACGGAAAGTCTTTTTTGGGACTGTTCTTGGGGCTGGCGGCGTCCGGCCGGGGCGGCCGGACACCGCGGGATCAGGTCAGGGAATTGCGGCCGGATTGGGGGCAGCCACCCTGGCGGTGGATGGGGGTCAGGTGTCGATGGTGCCGTCGTCGAAGCCGCCGGCGTCATCGGTGGTGTAATCGGCGTCCTGATAGCCGCCGTCGCGATCGCCGCTATCGCTGTAGCCGCTGTCGCCGCCGTCTTGGCGGCCCGAGTCGTACCGGCTGTGGTCATCGTTCACGATGGTCTCGTTCACCGTGGTATTGTTGATCACGGTCTCCTCGACCCGGTCGCCGCCGAAGCCGGCGCCCCAGGGGCCGCCACCCAGACCGCCACCCCCGAAACCACCGCCGTGCCCGCCGCGGAACAGCGATTCCACCGCGTCCGCCGCCAGCACGCCGCCGGCCACGCCGGCCATGGTCTCAAACATGCCACGCATGAAGCTGCGGGGCTGGGCATAGGCTGGCGGCGCGCCATAGGCGGGCTGGGGCGGCACGTAGGATTGGCCGTAGGGTGGCTGGGGCTGCGCCTGGTACGGTTGCCCCTGGTATGAGGCCTGGCCCCAAGGCCCGGAGGGCTGGCCAAGGGGCTGGCCAAGGGGCTGGTTGAACGGTTGGCTGGATTGGGTGCCGGTGAAGGGCGGCGGGCTGGCGGCTGGACGGGCGCCGCCGGCGTTCTGCTGCAGGTCGGCCAGGCGACGCTGCGCCTCCACCAGGGCCTCCTGCTGCGCCAGCAGGGCCTGGGCCATGATGTAGGGCAGCGCCGGCTGGCGCGACAGCGCCTCACCCACCAGGCGGTCCGATTCAGGGTCGCGGGGCATGCCGTCCAGTCGGGACACACGCGCCAGCAGGGCTGTCAAATCTTCGCGGTCCTTCGGGGTCATGATCGTTCCTCGACTGCTTTCCTCTTGAAGGCGTGGCGTGCGCCACCCGAACTAACATGGGTCGATCCTCGCCGACCGCAACGAGGATGATCATGGTCGGGACAGACTTTCTAGCCCGTGGCAGCAGGATTAAGTTTTTTTCATGCGGATTTAGCGCGCGTCTTAGTCTGGCACGTTGGCGAAAAGGTTGATGTAGTCTCGATAAAAAAATTGACGGTTACGCTGGTTCCCCGTGCTTTCAAATAAAATGCCACGGGCGACGAACTTCTCTACCAGGGTGTTGGCGTTGGGGTAGCTGATGCCCAGCAGTGACTTAACGTCATTCACGTTCAGGAATGGGCGCTTGAACAGATGTTCCAGCACCCGCATTCCCTTGCCGCCTGAATTACCGAAGCTCTGGGCAATAAGCTCGCGGTGGGCTTCCCGCAAATCCACGATGTCGCGAGCGGTTTGGGTTGCTTGCTTCGCCACGCTGGACACACCATTAAGAAAAAACTTCACCCAACTCTCCCAGTCACCATTGTCCCGGATGTTTTGCAGGTGCCTATAATATTCATCCCTGTGCTTTTTGAAATAATGTGAGAGATAAAGTACAGGCTGCGCCAATATTTCCTGCTGGCAAAGAAAGAACGTGATCAGCAGACGGCCGATTCGTCCATTGCCGTCAAGGAAAGGATGAATGGTTTCGAATTGGGCATGTGCCAGTCCTATTTTTATGAGCGGGGGGACGGATGTATCTTCATGCAAGAAAATTTCCAGATTCCCCAATGCGTTTTCGGCCACGTCATGGGGCGGTGGAATGAAGGTCGCATCCAGCAGGGTGCATCCGGCCGGTCCAATCCAGTTTTGGCTTCTTCTCAATTCCCCGGGTTGCATCTTGCTTCCCCGGACACCCTGCAGAAGCTTTTCATGGATGTTCTTGATCAGGCGAATGGAAAGGGGAAGTTCGGCCAGGGCGGCAAGGCCATGGTTCATGGCTGTCACATAATTTATGACCTCATCCACATCCCGTGGTCCTGAGGGGTCGAAGATCTCCGCTTCCGCTTTGATCAGGTCATTGATGGACGCCTGGGTGCCTTCGATCTGGCTGGAAAGGACGGCTTCTTTCCTCACGTACATGAAGACGAAAAGATCAGGATTGGGAAGTGTGCGGATAGATCCGTCCAGCCGACCCAGCGCTCGGTCGCTTTCTGACAGCAGGTGTTGGATTTCACGGTCAATGGTCAAAGGGGGAACCGGCGGCAGGTCGGCTGGAATGAACGCACGATAGCCTGCTATCTGTCGGACATACTGTCCGGCTCGTCCGCGATTGGATTGAGCTTCGTCAGGTGGTGACATTAATGGGTCCTATGGTGTCGCCAGCCATGGTTCTGATTATCGCCTACCAATAACATGAGGCACGGTCGTCTGCCATATTATCCCATGCCGATAATATGGCAGGACGCAGCGATGCATATTATCACCTTGTTGAAACAAGCCGATTGGAAAGGGGCGCAATTCCATGTGACCAACATGGCGCCGCTGCCCCGTAGTTTCTGCTATAGCGTTCCCATGGCCATCATGCTTCCCCTGGCGCCGCCCGCCTACACGCCGCAGGAGATGCGCACCCGCGTCCTGCACCAGGACGCCGACGTGCTGATCGTCGACAAGCCCTATGGCCTGCCGGTGCACTATGGCACCAAGTCCACCGACCATCTGGAACGCTACCTGCCCTGGCTGGTGGCCGAGGGGGCGCCGGCGCCGCGCCTGGCCCATCGGCTGGACAAGGACACCACCGGCTGCTTGGTGCTGGGCTTGAACGAGACGGCGTCCACCCGGCTGGGCAAGCTGTTCCTGGCGGGCCGCGTGGGCAAGCGGTACTGGGCGGTGGTGAAGGGCCGGCCCGAGGCGGAGGAGGGGCGCATCGAGCTGCCGCTGGTCAAGCGCCAGGTGCCCGGATGTTCCCGCATGATGGTGGATCATGACGAGGGCAAGACCGCCTTGACCGAATGGCGCGTCATGGCCCAGGGCGCCGATTCGGCGGGCCAGGCGCTGTCATGGCTGGAACTGACGCCGCGCACGGGGCGCATGCACCAATTGCGGGTCCATTGCGAGGCGATGGGCTGGCCCATGCTGGGCGATCCCATTTATGGCCGCGACTGGCGGGTGGAGGGTGGCCGTGATCCGGCGCCGGCCGTGCCGCTGCACCTGCATGCCCGCTGGGTGGCCCTGCCCTGGGGGCCGCCGTCGGAGCCGCCACTGGCGGCGACGGCGCCGTTGCCGTCCCATATGGCGGACACCTTCCAGCGGCTGGGATTCGCCATCCGGGACCGTTGACGGGGGCGGCGACGGGTTGGCGCGGGCGCGGCGTATAAGGACTGTCCCCAGCACGGACGGCGCAAAAAAAGGAAAAGGTCGGTGGCGCGAACCACCGACCCAGTAGGCTTGGAAGGAATTCAAGACAGGACGGCGGCAACCGTCATGGCTTGGGTAGATCCACTACCGCGACCGGACAGGCCAGGAACACCGATCCGATCACCGCAGGTACGGGGAACATCCGCCGGGCAGGGTGGTCTAGAACCCCAGCCCGGGGCAATCGCCGGCGCCGCTTCCGCCCCCGCGGTTGGGGCAGAGGGGGCGGAAGATCCGCTTGGTCTAGAAAGCGGGGCGCCGGTGCCACCAGCCAAGGAAACGGCGCCCGGGGGCGGGGGGTTGGGGCTCCCGCCCTTGGGCTCGTGCCGTTTCCATCGGCTGGCGACAAGGGGACAGTGCCACGCCAAGCTGACCGCATCCTGACAAAGGTGCCGGTCATAACGATTCCCGGACAGCGTCACATTTTTGCCCTGCCGGCGTGCCATTAGTCCCATCCCATGGACGCTGGCGTCCCAGGCCATCTGTCCGTCCACCCGCCCGCGACGGCTGTCCCGTGTCCGGTTCCGGACATCTGAGCCCTGACATCTGGGTCCTGACATCTGGGCGTAGACGGGGCGTTAACCTTCTTTGCGTATGGTCAATGGCGTGAGGGTGCCTGACCACGCGTCTTCCGAATTGGGAACTCGTTGCGTGCCTGACGCTTCCGAAGACCGGTGCGTCCCCTTTGTTGTCAGCGATCCCTTCCGCATCGTCGCGGATGATGCGATAGAGTTTCGTCAGGCGGATGCCGCTGCATGATCACGTTGTCAGAACTTGAGTCAGATACCGCTCCCATGTTGACCTCCCTCTCGACCGTGTCCGGATCAAAAACGCAGCAGGCGGCTTCGCCGGCAGGCAAACGTCTATCCATCGTCATCCCCATGCATAATGAGGAGGCCAACCTGGCCGCCTTGTTCGTGCGTCTGATCCCGGTGCTGGAAGACATCGGCCTGCCGTTCGAGATCATCTGCGTGGACGATGGCTCGCGCGACGGTACCTTTGCCGCCCTTGCCTTCCACCAGGCGCGTGAGCCTCGGCTCAAGCTGTTGCGCCTGTCGCGCAACTTCGGGAAGGAGGCGGCGATGTCCGCCGGCCTGCGGCATGCCAGCGGCGATGCCGTGGTCCTGATGGACGGCGACCTGCAGCACCCGCCGGAAACCATCGCCATCTTCGTGGAGCAATGGCGCCAGGGCATGCAGATGGTCTACGGCGTGCGCGCCAGCCGTACGACCGACCCGTGGATGCGGCGTTTCCTGACCAAGCTCTACTACCGCCTGCTGGACCGGATGTCTGAGGTCACGCTACCCCGGGGCGCCGGCGACTTCCGCTTGCTGGACCGCAGCGTGGTCGACGCGCTGAACGCCATGCCGGAGCGCAACCGTTTCATGAAGGGCCTGTTCAGCTGGGTGGGCTTCCGCCAGGTGGCCGTGCCGTTCGAGGTGGCGCAGCGCCACGCCGGCGCCTCCACCTTCAATTTCTGGCGCCTGCTGCGCTTTGGCCTGGATGGCGTCGCCTCCTTCAGCAACGTGCCGCTGCGCGTGTGGTCGTGGCTGGGCATCGCCCTGTCGGTGCCGTCGTTCTTCTATGGCCTGGTCATCATCACCAAGACCATCATGTTCGGCCGCGACACCCCCGGCTACGCCTCGCTGATGGTCGCCATCCTGTTCCTGGGCGGCCTGCAGCTGATCGGCCTGGGCGTGCTGGGCGACTATCTCGGCCGCGTCTTCACCGAGGTGAAGGGGCGGCCGATGTACCTGGTGAACGAAAAGGTGGGTTTCGACGACGCGCCGCCGGCCGGCGGTCCGTCCGTGCTCGGGGGGCAGCCCTGAGTTCCATGACCTTCGCCCGCACCCCTGACACGCCGTCCAACACCGTCCCGCACGCGCAACCATCGTTGGGCAACCGCGCCGGCCGGTCCGCGCCGGCCGGTGCCGTGGACGCGCCCCCCTTCTGGCGCCGCCCGGCACTGTGGGACATCGCCTTCTGGCTGGTGCTGGTGGCGGCGGTGGTGGTGGTGTCCTGCACCTTTCCCGACTTCGGCATCACGTTCGATGAGCCGCTGCACGTGGAATATGGGCAGCGGGCGCTGGAATGGTACGCCTCGCTGGGCAAGGACCGCGCCGTCCTGGAGTTCCAGAACCTCTATCTTTACGGCGCCCTGTTCGACACGGTGGAGGCGCTGGCCGAAAACCAGCAGCCCCTCGACGTCTACGCCACCCGCCGCCTGGTCGGCGGCCTGACCGGCCTGCTGGGCGTGCTGGCCGTGCGCCGGATCGCCAAGGATATGGCGGGCGAGGAGACAGGATCGCGCGCCGGCTTCATCGCCGGCCTGTGCCTGTTGCTGATTCCCGACTGGTGGGGCCATTCCTTCGCCAACCCCAAGGACGTGCCCTTCGCCGTGGCCGCCGCCTGGACCCTGTCCTGGCTGGTGCGGGTGGGGCGCGGCCTGGATGCCGATCCCAAGGGCCCTTCCTGGGGCTCGGTCGTCATGCTGGGCCTGTGCTTCGGCATGGCGCTGGGCATCCGCGTGGGCGGCGTGCTGCTGGCGGGGCCGATCGTGCTGGTGGCGCTGGCCCACGTGGCCAAGGGGGTGTTGGCCGGCGACGACGTGCGCCAGGCGGGGGCCACCTTCTGGCGCCTGGTGCGCCGCCTGTGGATCGCCGCCCCCCTCGCGTATGTGGTCATGGTGGCGGCCTGGCCCTGGGCGCAGGTGAACCCCCGGTGAAGGTGCGGCAGTTCGCCGGCCGCTGGATCGCCATCCCACCGGAGGAACAGAGCCGCCTCCGCCTGGGCGGCAAGGCCCCGGCCTACAAC
>NZ_BACU01000518.1 GCF_000333275.1 Azospirillum sp. B4
CACGGCGCCGCTGCACTACCAATGGACCCATGACGGCGTGGCCGTCGGCCCCGACGCCGCCAACTTCGTCATCCCGTCGGTTCAGACCGGCGACGCCGGCGCCTACACCGTCACCGTCACCAACGTGGCGGGCACCATCACCTCCAAGCCCGCCGCCACCCTGTCGGTCAGCGGCAGCAACGGCACCAACCTGGCCCAGGGCAAGACGGCCCTGGAAAGCAGCGAGCAGAACGGCGGCCTGACGGCCAAGTTCGCCTTCGACGGCAACATCAACACCCGCTGGTCGTCCGCGCCCGGGATCGACCCGTCCTGGGTGGGGGTGGACTTGGGCTCCCTCCAGACCTTCGACGAGGTGGTCCTGGTGTGGGAGAACGCCTACGCCACGGAATACCAAATCCAGGTTTCCAACGACGAGGGCGACAACAAGACGTGGACCACCGTGTACCCGGTGGATGGCAGCATGGCCGTCGGCCACGGCGGCACGGAGACCCTGCCCTTCCCCAGCACCACGGCCCGCTACGTGCGGATGCTGGGCAACAAGCGCGCCACGGACTACGGCTACAGCCTGTTCGAATTCCAGGTCTTCGACGTGCCCCAGTGCGGCACGGCGACGGAGCGCTACACCCTGCAACCGGCGAAGTCGGGCACCTATGTCTCGCCCATCACCGGCATTCCCAACGGGCCCTTCGTGCCCACCGCGGTCGACAACGTCAGCGGCCTGACCTGGCAGCAGTACGTGACCACCTTCACCCAGGCGGGCGCCCAGTTCACCCGGCCGGTGGCCGAGCAGTACTGCGCGTCGGTGGGCATGCGCGTCCCCACCCAGGACGAGGCCCTGACCATCGCCGGCAGCAACTACGCGGCCTGCGCCTTCCCCAACCCCTGGACCACCTGGACCGCGACCGACGTGGCGGGTGAGACCGACCGGTCCTACTTCGTCTCCTCGGCCGGCCAGTCGTCCTCGCAGATCACCGACAACTCACCGGGCTGGGCCCTGTGCGTGGCGGGCAATCCCCTGGCCGCCCCCACCATCACGGCGCAGCCCGCCAACCAGACGGCCCCCGTGGGCGGCACCGCCACCTTCACCGTCGGCGTCGGCGGCCCCGGGCCCTTCAACTACCAGTGGATGGAGAACGGCGCCCCGGTCGGCATCACCACCGTTCCCAGCTTCACCACGGCCCCCCTGCAGGCGACGGACGATGGCGCATCCTTCAGCGTCACCGTCAGCAACGGCGGTGGCAGCGCCACCAGTGCCGCGGCCACCGTCACCCTGAACGGCACCATCGGCGACGGTAACGGCAACACCGGTAATGGCGGCAACGGCAACACCGGTGGCGACAACGGGGGCGGCAACAACAACGGCGGGGGTAACAATGGGGGCGGGGGTAACAATGGGGGCGGCAACAACGCCGACCCGCTGGCGCCTCCCACCAAGTCCCCGGCCTCGGACCTTGCCGCCGGCAAGAAAGCCACGGCCACCAGCGACCAGGGCGACGGCTATCCAGCGTCGGCCGCGGTGGATGGCGATCTCAACTCCCGCTGGTCGTCGGGCTTCAGCGACACGGAATCGATCACGGTCGATCTCGGTTCCATCCAGACCGTGGACCGCGTGGTCCTGCGCTGGGAAGCCGCCTACGGCGTGGGCTATCTGATCGAGGTGTCGCCGGACAACAAGTCCTGGAAGACAGTGCACACCGAAACCCAGGGCAAGGGCGGTGTCGAGGACATCCGCTTCGACGCCACCCAGGCGCAGTTCGTGCGGATGAGCGGCACCAAGCGCTCCGGCCAGTACGGCTACAGCCTGTTCGAGTTCGAGGTCTACAACACCGCCACCACCCCGCAGTACACCCTGACCGCCACGGCCGGGGCCAACGGCGCCATCCTGCCCGGCACGGTGTCGGTTCTGGCCGGCGCCAGCCAGACCTTCACTCTCCAGCCCGCCACCGGCTTCGCCGCGACGGGTGTCACGGCGGACGGCCAGAGCGTGGGCCAGGTCGCCAGCTACACCTTCACCAACGTCCAGGCCGCCCACACCGTGGCCGCCACGTTCAGCGTCGCCTCGGCGGCGGTGGACCTGGCCCTGCACCAACTCGCCACCTCCAGCGAGTTGGAGAACGCGGGCTACCCCGCCGGCAACGCGGTGGACGGCGACCCCAACACCCGGTGGTCGTCCGCCGTGGGCCCAACCGCCTGGCTGCAGGTGGACCTGGGCGCGCCCAAGGCCTTCAACCGCGTGGTTCTGAACTGGGAAAACGCCTACGCCGTGGGCTACCAGGTCCAGGTGTCCAACGTGGGTGGCGCCGATGACCAGAACTGGACCACGGTCCACCCCGAAACCGCCGGCAAGGGCGGGATCGAGGACATCACCTTCACCGAGGTGACCGCCCAGTATGTGCGCCTGAAGCTGACCCAGCGGTCCGGCCCCTACGGCTACAGCCTCTGGTCCTTCCAGGTGTACGACATGCCGACCCCGCCGACGCTGACGGCCGGGCCCACCAGCGTCACGGTGACGGCCGGCCAGACCGCGCAGTTCAGCGTGGCCACCACCGGCACCGCGCCCTTCACCTACCAGTGGTATGTGAACGGGCAGCTGGCGGCGACCACCGACAGCCCCCTGTTCACCACCAAGAGCCTGACCACCGCCGACAGCGGCACCACCGTCAGCGTCGTCGTCAGCAACGTGGCCGGCACCGTCACCAGCGCCAGCGCGACGGTGACGGTCACCGCCCCACCCCAGACGGGAACGGGTGACCCCGGCAACGGGAACACCGGCGACGGCAACACGGGTAATGGGGGTACGGCGCCGGTCTCCACCAACGCCAACCTGGCCCTGGGCGTCACCATGACGGCCAGCGGCACGGAGAATGACGGCTACCCCGCCGGCAACGCCGCCGATGGCAGCACCAACTCACGCTTCTCCTCCAACTTCGACGACCAGGCCTGGCTGCAGGCCGACCTGGGCGCGGTGCGGGCGGTGAACCGGGTGGTCCTGCGCTGGGAAAACGCCTACGGCGTGGGTTACGTCATCCAGACGTCCACGGACGGCAAGTCCTGGAACGACGCCTACACCCAGACCAACGGCAAGGGCGGGGACGAGGATCTGTCCTTCACCACCGTGAACGCCCGCTATGTCCGCCTGCAGGGGGTCAAGCGCTCCTCCGGCTACGGTTACAGCCTGTTCGAGTTCGAGGTGTACGACACCGCCAGCACGCCGCGCTTCACCGTCACCACGACGGCGGGCGACAACGGCACCATCACCCCGGCGGGCGCCACCCAGGTGCTGCAGGGGGCCGACCCGCGCTACGTCTTCACCGCGGCCGACGGCTTCGTCGTCACCAAGGTGGCGGTGGACGGGCAGAACGTCGGGCCCCAGGCCAGCTACACCTTCACCAACGTCCTGGCGGCCCACAGCCTGGCCGTGACCTTCGGTCCGGCCTCGGCCGGCGTGGATCTGGCCGCCGGCAAGGCGGCCACGGCCAGCGGTACGGAGAATGACGGCTACCCCGCCGGCAACGCGGTGGACGGCAACCCCAATACCCGCTGGTCCTCCGCCTTTGTCGATCCGTCGTGGATCGCCATCGACCTCGGTTCCGCCCAGACCTTCAACCGGGTGGTCCTGAACTGGGAGAACGCGCACGGCATCGCCTACCTGATCCAGGTGTCCGACGTGGGGGGCGCGGACGACAAGGACTGGACCACGGTCTACACCCAGGCCGCCGGCAAGGGCGGGGTGGAGGATTTGGGCTTCACGCCCGTCACCGCCCGCCACGTCCGCCTGCTGGGCACGCAGCGGTCCAGCCCCTACGGCTACAGCCTGTTCAGCTTCCAGGTGTTCAACAACCAAGTGGACCAGGCGCCCACCATCACCAGCCAGCCGCAAAACCAGACCGTGGGCCTGGGCCAGAGCGCCAGCTTCTCGGTCACGGTCAGCGGCACCGGCCCCTTCACCTACCAGTGGCAGCGCAACGGGGCCGACATCGCCGGCGCCACCAGCGCCAGCTACAGCACGCCGGCCACCACCAATGACGACAATACCGCGCGGTACGCCGTCATCGTGACGGGCCCGCAGGGGACCAAGGTCACCAGCGATCCCGCCATCCTGACGGTCAACACCAGCGGCCTGCCCTACACGGTCTTCCCCGGCTTCGTCGGTGTCGACCTGCAGAACAACACCCACGGCGCCTACAGCGACGACCAGGTGTACGTGGCCGTCATCGGTCGTGACCCCGCCACGGGGCAGTTCGCCTGGCTGAAGCCGGACGGCACCCTGACGGCCGCCACCCCGGCCGACAACGACGGCACCGGCCACCTGACCAAGAACGGCCAGAACTACAGCAACTACTTCTTCACCCTGGCCCAGGCCAAGCAGTTGAAGCTGCCGAAGATGGACAGCGGTCGCGTGTTCATCGCCCTGGGTGAGCCGCTGTACATCAAGATCCTGATGGACGCGAACAACCAGGTCGGCTATGCGGGGCCCAACCCGCTGAACGGCACCGACCCCAACATCAACATCTATTACGATTGGTATGAGTTCACCTACAACGCGTCCGGCCTGTGGATCAACACCACCCAGGTGGACCAGTTCGGCCTGCCGCTGCTGCTGGACGTGTATGGTGCCCACAACACCTTCCACAAGCAGACCGGCATCAACCAGAGCCGTGCCGCGCTGTATGACGCCTATGTCGCGGAGACGCCGGCGGCCTTCCATTCGGCCCCACTGTCGCCCTACCGCATCATGGCGCCCTACAACAGCACCTTTGACGCCGGCCAGGCCAACGCCAGCTACTTCGACAGTTACATCGACCAGATTTGGGCGTTCTACACCACCAACACCCTGACCATCGACATGTGGGGCGGCTCCCGCCGCTTCGCAGGGCAGGTGCGGGATGGCCAGATGGTGTTCAGCGAGGTCGACCTGAAGAACGGAGCCTACGTCGGCGGCAGCTACATCGTGAACAAGCCGACGACGCAGGACGTGCTACGCGGCGCCGGGGCGCTGGCCACCGGCAACGCCACCGAGCTGGCGCTGGAGGCCCAGTTGTGCGCGGCCTTCAACCGCCACATCACCGACAACGTCGCGGCCTGGGCCACGCCGTCCGTCTGGTACGGCGCGGCGCCGGCCAACTTCTACGCCAAGTTCTGGCACGACCACAGCGTCGGCGGCCTGGCCTACGGCTTCGCCTACGACGACGTGTCGGACCAGAGCTCCACCATCACCACCGACACGCCGGAGCACGCGGTGTTCGGCATCGGCTGGTGATTGGGGGTTGGTGACGCGGCGACCATAGCGAACGGAAGGGACGGCGGCGCCTGGAAGGGCGTCGCCGCCTCTTCGCATTTCAGGACAAGTGATCTTGGGGGTAGGAAATGAGGGGATTTGAGAACAGGGCAAGCGAGCGGGGTTTCACCCTGCTGGAACTACTGGTCGTGGTGCTGATCATCGGCCTGCTCGCCTCCTACGTGGGGCCCAAATACTTCTCGCAGGTGTCGAAGTCCGAGGTGACGACGGCCAAGGCGCAGATCGAGGCCTATGCCAAGGCCGTGGACAATTTCCGCCTGGATGTGGGCCGCTTCCCCACGACGGATGAAGGGCTGGCCGCCCTGATGACCCGGCCGGCCACCGATGGCGACAAATGGAACGGCCCCTACCTGCGCAAGGACGTGATCCCCGACCCCTGGGGCCATGCCTACCTCTACCGCTCCCCGGGCGAGAAGGGGGAGTTCGCCATCACCTCCTACGGGCGGGACGGCCAGCCCGGCGGCACCGGCCCCGACGCCGACCTCAGCAACGAGTAGCCAGGGCGGCGGGGGCGTTTCGAATGCGGTATGAGGTCCGGGCGCTGTCGCCCGATCACCTGATGACCCAGCTGGTCCTGGATGCCCAGGACGAGGACGACGCGCGCCGCCAGGCGGCCGCGCGCGGCCTGGCCGTGGCCGAGGTGCGGCCCGCCGGCCGCCTGCGCCGGCCGGGGGGCCTTGGCGGCGTCACCGCGCGGCAGTGGTCGCTGGTGCTGTTCAGCCAGGAACTGCTGGCCCTGCTGCGCGCCGGCCTGTCCATCGTCGAGGGGCTGGAGGCCCTGCTGGAGAAGGAGGCGAACGAGACCGCGCGCGCCATCCTGCAGCGCCTGCTGGCGGGCCTGCGCGACGGCAAGCGCCTATCCACCGTGCTGGCGGAACAGCCCGGGCACTTCCCGCCCCTGTACATCGGCATCGTCCGCGCGGCGGAGGGGACCAGCGACCTGCCCCGCTCGCTGGCCCGCTATCTCGATTACCGCCAGCGGGCGGACGGCGTGCGCGGCAAGGTGGTCAGCGCCGCGATCTACCCCTGCATCCTGGCCCTGGTGGGGGGGGCCGTGTCCTTCTTCCTGGTGGGCTATGTCGTCCCCAGCTTCGCCCAGATCTACCAGGGCACCGGCCGCTCTCTGCCCTTCCTGTCGCGCGTGCTGATGGACTGGGGGCGTTTCGCCGGGGCGCATGCGGCCCCCCTGGCGGCGGGCCTTCTGGTTTCCGTCGCGGCCCTGGCGCTGGCCGCCCGGCACATCGTCCGGCGAGGCGGCGTCGGCCGGCTGCTGGCCGTCATCCCCGGTATGGCCGCGCGGGTGCGGATCTATGAGCTGTCGCGCCTGTACCTCACCATGGGCATGCTGCTGGAGGGTGGCATCACCGTGGTCGCGGCCATGGCCTCCATCCAGGGCATGATGTCGCCCGACGTGGCCGCCCGCCTGCGGATGGCCAGTGAAGCGGTGCAGGCCGGCACCCCCCTGTCCGACGCCTTCGAGGCCCAGGGCCTGGCCACGCCCATCTCGCTGCGCATGCTGCGCGTGGGCGAGCGGTCGGGTGAACTGGGTGCCATGCTGACCCGCTCCGCCGAGTTCTATGACGGGGAGATCGGGCGCTGGATCGACCGCTTCACCCGCGTCTTCGAACCGCTGCTCATGGCCGCCATCGGCATCATCGTCGGCGCCATCGTCGTTCTGCTCTACATGCCCATCTTCGACCTGGCGGACAGCCTGCAATGAGCCAACACGCCCCCTTACTGGCCCCCCTGCTGGCCCCCCTGCCGGCCCCCCTGCCGGCCTTGGATGACGAGGCCCTGCTGCGCCAGGCACGGCAAGCGGCCCTGCGCAGCCGCCGCGGCATCCTGGTGGAGTTCGACAGCCTGGCCGGCGGGGAGCCGCGCCAGCGCCTGCAGCGCCTGGGCCAGCTCCTGGGGCTGCCGGTGCTGGAGACGGCGGCCATGCTGGCCCTGACGCCGGCGCTGGACCGTCTGCCCCTGCCCCGCGCCATGCAGCGCCACTGCGCCCTGCTGCGCGATGACGGCGACGGGCTGTTGGCGGCCGTCAGCGACCCCTTCGACGCCGACCTGCTGACCTGGCTGGAAGCCCAGGCGGGGGCCCCGCTGGGCGTGGCCCTGGCCCTGCAGGCGGACATCCAGGCCTATCTATCCAAGCTGGAAGAGTCCGTGCGCGCCATGGACAGCGTGGTCCAGGCCGGCGACGGCGACCGCCGCGACGGCCGCACAACGGCCATCCTGTCCTTCGCCAGCGTCAGCGAGGCCGCCAGCCCGGC
>NZ_BACU01000517.1 GCF_000333275.1 Azospirillum sp. B4
CGGTATGGATGTACATCACCGATCGGTTGCACATACCGCGCAATACCTACGCCGTGCTGAACACCTGGGGCACCTACGTCTCCACGCTGAGCGCCAGCGACGCCTCGGCGACCGTGCGGGTGCAGACCAACGTCGCCAATGAATACGCCAACGCCCAGACGGTAACGCTGAACACCCAGATCGTGGACGCGGCGGGCAACGTGGTGGCCTCGGCCCAGGACAGCAAGACGCTGCCCTCGGCGCCGCTGCCGGCCACCCCGGCGCAGACCGCGCCCGAGACGGCCTCGCCACCCCCCACCTTCGACCAGACGCTGACGGTCGACCACCCCACGCTGTGGTTCCCCAACAACAGCGCGTGGGGCAAGCCCTACATGTACACCGTGGTCCACACGGTCAGCGTGGACGGCGTGGTGGTCGACGCCACCACCACCCCGCTGGGCATCCGCACCATCACCTGGGACCAGAACTTCCCCATCATCAACGGCCACGCCCATTACCTGTGGGGCGCATCGGGCCGCTATGACTACCCCGCCCTGGGTGCCGCCGTGCCGGAGGAACAGCAGTGGCGCGACGTGGCCCTGCTGGCCAACGCCGGCGGCAGCCTGTACCGCCCCGGGCACTCCTCCCAGGGGCCGGAGTTCCTGGCCGCGGCCGACGCCTATGGCGTGATGATGGTCCAGCCCAGCGGCGACGGCGAGAACGGCTTCGCCCATCTGTGCCCGGGCGACACCTATGTCGGCAACTGCACGGCTTCCACCCTCGACATCGAGATGAAGAAGGAAGTGCACCGTGACATGATCGTGCACGACCGCAACAACCCGTCCGTGCTGGCGTGGGAGGCGGACAACGGCGTCACCGACACCGGCTTCGCCCGCACCCTGAAGTCCATCTCGGAAACCTGGGATCCGGTGTTGACCCGCGCCCAGTCGGACCGCACGCCCGATGCCGCCAACGGCGACATCCTGGGCTGTTCCGGCGACGGCTGCGACATCGGCGTGAAGCGCGACAACCCCAACGTCCCGGCCTGGGGTTCGGAATACTGGGACAACGGCGTCGGCCGCGACCTTTATGACTTCGAGCTGCCCTTCGCCGCCCTGTACATGAAGCAGTGGGTGCAGAGCGTGGCCATGAAGTCCTTCGGCATGGCCCACTGGTACCTGGCCGACACGCCCGGCGAGATCGTGACCCAGGTGGACGGCCCCGGCTCGCCCACCGGTTCCGCCAGCGGCCACACCCCGGAAAGCATCCGCGGCAACGGCGCCTCGATGATGGACGCCAACCGCATTCCCCGCCTGCTCTACTACATCTACCAGGCGGCCTGGACGTCCTACGACAGCCGGCCGGTGGTGAAACTGGCCTACCACTGGAACCGCGTGGGCCAGGTGCGTGTCAACGCCTTCTCCAACTGCCCGTCGGTGCGCCTGCTGCTGAACGGCCAGCGCCAGGGCGGGGATATGACGCCCAACCCGCTGACCAGCGACGTCAGCCCGGACATGACCCAGAACACCACCCTGCTGCCCACCCAGGTGCATTGGGACGTGATGTGGGCCGCGGGAACCCTGACCGCCCAGTGCCTGGACGCCAACGCCCGCGTGGTGCTGGACACCGCCGGCAACCCCATCCAGGACACCCAGGTGACCGCCGGCACGCCGGATCACATCCGCCTGACCGTGACCCCGGAACTGGTGCGCCCCAGCGGCCAGCCCTTCGCCGTGCAGGCCAACGGCACCGACGCCGCCTTCATCACGGCCGAGGTGGTGGACGCCAACAATGTGCGGGTGCCCAACGTCGCCCCCACCCTGACCTTCGCGGTCAGCGGTCCCGGCACCTACCGGGGCGGTGCCGACCATTACGTCAACGACAGCCAGCCCGACGGCTACCACGCGCCGGGCGACCCCAACCTGACGGCCGAAGGCGGCGTCACCCGCATCGCCGTCCGTGCCCAGTTCACCCCCGGCACCGTGACGGTCACCGCCACGTCGCCCGGTCTGGGCGCCGGCACGGCCCACTTCCAGACCGTGGCCACCACCGGCCCCGGCCTGGGCGGCAATGGCAACCTGTCCGTCCCGGCCACCCCGGCCGGCCAGCTGTCCATCGTCACCCCGCCCCAGGAACAGACCGTCACCGTCGGCCAGACGGCGACCTTTCACGTGCTGAGCGCGGGTGCCGCCCCCCTGACCTACCAGTGGCAGCGCGGCGGGGTCGCCATCCCCGTTGCCCAGGGGTACAGCTACACCACCCC
>NZ_BACU01000516.1 GCF_000333275.1 Azospirillum sp. B4
TCGACAGGCGCCGCCAGGCGGTCCGACGATCGGCATTCGTGGCCGTTACGGTGGCAGAATGGTGATGCAACGGACTGCAAATCCCTGAATCCGGGTTCGATTCCCGGCCGTGCCTCCAATGACTTAGCAGAAAATTCCGTGTTAAGCGGCCCAAAGGTTGCGCAAAACGGCGCATAGTCCTGCGCGATTCGGCGCATAGGCCTGCCGTACTCGGACCTCCCGCCCCCGGCCCCCCTCCTCAGCCAATCCCCACCACATTCCCCGGGTAAGTCCAAACAGCGGTCCCTCTTGCCTGGCCTTCCCTTCCGGGGCCGCTGAAGGCCGCCCGTTCACAGGTTCGCGGCCAGCCAGGCGCCCCAGATGCCCAGCGCCAGGCCGGGGCCGAATGGCAGGGCCGTGTCGGAGCCCACCCGCCGACCGGCCAGGCGCAACGCCGCCAACGCCGCCAGGCTGGCCAGCGCCGCGATCAACAGCACGTGGGGCACGGCGGCGGGGCCCAGCCAGGCGCCGCCGGCCGCCAGCAGCTTCGCGTCCCCCCGGCCGATGCCGTCGCGGCCGCGCAGCCGGCGGTACAGGATTTCCAGCAGCACCAGGCCGCCATAGGCGATGGCAGCCGCCGCCAGCCGCGTGACGGGGAAGCGCCCGTCCAGCGCCCATTCCACCAGGAGCCCGGCAACCACCAGCGGAAGGGTCAGCGCGTCGGGCAGGATCATGTGCCGCAGGTCGATCCACGCCAGGGCCAGCAGGGTCCACCCCAAGCCCGCCCCGGCGCACAGCGCCAGGGGATCCAGCGGCATGAGAGGAACCAGGCACAGGGGCGGCAGCAGGGCCGCCAGTTCGATCGCCGGATGAAGGGCGCCGATGGGCGCCGCGCAGTACCGGCAGCGTCCCCGCGACGACAGGTAGGAGAGAACCGGCACCAGATCGGCCGGTCCCAGGGCATGACCGCACCGGTCGCAGGCCGACCGTCCCCAAACGACCGACCGCCCCGCCGGCAGGCGCGTCACGACCACGCCCAGGAAACTGCCGATGAAAGGGGCGGCGACCAGCAATGTCCACAGGGTGATGATGTCCACTGTCCCTTCCCCCGACGCGCACCGGCGCCCCTGGCGGGAGGCGCCCGCCATACCTCCCCGATTCGCGAGGAATTTCAACAGGCGTTGGCGCCCGAGCGCCTGAAATGGGCGTCTGGCGCCGTTTAGACAGGATCACACTTTTGAATCTTTCAAAAATTTTTGCGCAGGTGTCCGCCACCGGTTACCTGTCCGGAAAGATGGGTCACCTACCGCAACCGCCTGCGCGGCAATTGGGGCGTCACCGACGTGCAGGACGCCACGGCGGTGGTGGCCTACCTGGACCAGGCGGGCCTGGCCGACGCCAATCGGGCGGCCATCCGGGGCGGCAGCGCCGGCGGCTACACCACCCTGGCGGCACTGGCCTTCACCCCCGTGTTCAAGGCGGGCGCCAACTATTACGGCGTGTCGGACATGGAATCCCTGGCCAAGGACACCCACAAGTTCGAAAGCCGCTACCTCGACAGCCTGGTGGCCCCCTACCCGGCGGGCAAGGCCGTCTATGACGCCCGCAGCCCCCTGCACCACCTGGACGGCTTCTCCGCCCCGCTGATCACCTTCCAGGGGGCGGAGGACGCGGTGGTGCCCCCCGCCCAGTCGCGCAGCATCGTCGCCGCCCTGAAGGCCAAGGGCGTGCCCGTCGCCTACATCGAGTTCGAGGGCGAACAGCACGGCTTCCGCAAGGCCGACAGCATCATCCGCGCGCAGGAGGCGGAGCTGTACTTCTACGGGCGCATC
>NZ_BACU01000515.1 GCF_000333275.1 Azospirillum sp. B4
ACCAGCCGCCACATGGATTCCGTGATCCTCTGATGAGCGACCACGCAGGCTTGATGAGCGAAGCGGCGTCTTCATCTTTCAGGCGGTGTTGAACAGCGACGCCGCCGCCATGCGCAAGGACGACGCCNCCAGTTGTTCATGGAGGTCAAGTTGGACTTCCCCGCCGGCGCGGGCCACGCGCCTTGCCAGGTCCGCGACGGTCGCCCCCAGTTCCCCCTCTGCAAAGGCGATCCTCTGCTTTAGGGAGGCCGGCGCGAAGACCGCTTTGGCAGCCTCATGGGCTTGATGCCATTCCTCGTAGTCGGGCGATCCATCCTCCCCGTTGGTTCGGGCCGTCAGGATGGAGCGGCCCATGAGGCTGCGCAGCCTTCCGACCTCACGCCCCTTGGCGTAGCGGTCCCGTTTGTCCACCAGGACATGGCGAAAGCCCGCGGGGTCCGCGATGAAAGCGATGTTCTGGGTGGCATAACGGCAGAGCAGTGGTTCATCCGCATCGCCGAGGTGTTCCTCGACAAACCGGAGTGGATCACGGCGAAAGCTCCGGAACAGGCCTTGGTTCAGGAATTCATCCGGTTTTGGCATCCTGGCCTCCTCAGGCGGCTTTTGAGGGGAGTCGGCAGGCCAGGCGCAGCGCCGCGGCCTCCCGCCGAGCCGGCCCAGCCGCTGGTAAGGGGAAATGACGCAGCTGGCAGCTGCTGTTGGCCGGCAACCGCGTGCTGACCAGGAGAGCGCGGACCGGTCCTTGGATGGAATGGCCAACCACCTGGGGTGCAACCAGGTCATCCAGCGGGACACCGCTCCGGCGCAGGAACAGGGCGAAATCCGGCTCGGTCACCGCCAGCAGCAGCTCGGCGCCCAAAGCCTGCCCCAGAGCCAATCCTTGGCGGACCAGCAGCCGGGCAGCCGAGGTCGATAGCCTGCCGATATCCGCGACGGCGAACCGGCTTGCCTCCCAAGCCAGGGCAGGTGGGCAGGGCAGGGAGACCAAGAACTGGGGGAAGCTGTCCGCCCAGAGGGTGTGCCCGTCACAGCGCAGGAGACGCAAGTAGGCTACGAGCTGATCACCCAGGAAGACGCCCAGATGCTCCGCGACCTTGTCGAGGTGGTCCATTTCCAGGCCGTACATCGCTGGGATGGGCCAGCCCTTCCGCTGGCGGAACACCTCGTTCCGTAGCCTCCAGGCCTGGGCCATCTCGCGGGCGTGCCTGTATTGGAAGCGGCGGACGTTCAGCCCGTTGCCTTTGGTCGTCATATTCGCGTCTCCCGTGTAGCGCTGGGAGACCTGCAATACTAAAATGTCGCACTCGCAATAACTGGCCGTTTGGACGATGAAATCGATCGGGGGCTCGGGCCGGCGGCCACATCATGGGGTTGGGGGCTAGAATTCATGGACACATTGGAAACGGCACTGAGCCGGATCGCCGGGTGCGATTCCGTGGATGACATGCCGAAGGTGTTTCACAGCATCATCCAGGGCTTCGGGTACGAGGGCTTTTCGTACATCGATGCCCGTATGGTACGCGACCGGACGGGAGCAACAGTCGTTCCCTACCACCAAACCACATGCCGCCCTGACTTCGCCGAGGTATATATCCGGGAAGAGTTTCATCGATACGACCCCGTCCTGGCCCGAGCCGCCAGGACCAATGCAGCCTTCAGCTGGGCGGACATACCCGACTTCAATCTCGGCCGCCGGCGGGGACAGAAGACAACGGGCCAGCGTGTCATGGAGGCCGCCGAAGCCTATGGCCTGCAACAGGGCTACGTCATCCCGGCCCATGCCCTTGATCACAATGGCCAGCTGGCGAGTTCCATCCTTTCCCTGTTTTGGGGGCAAACCCCCGCCGATATGGCCAGGGCCACACCAGCTTGGCTCAGGCTGGCCGGCCTTTCCTATCACGAGCGCATGCTGGCGCTACGGCCGGGACTCCAGGCCCAGGCAAGGGAAACGCCCGCCTTGCCCGCGTTGACCGACGGGAAAAGGACGTGCTTTGCTGGGCGGCCNAGGGGGAAAACATGGGGCGAACC
>NZ_BACU01000514.1 GCF_000333275.1 Azospirillum sp. B4
CCCGCGAGGATCTGGACGGGACCGGCCAGACAGGAAGGCGGACGCGCACCGCCTGTCACATTACGAGGCTTGGCGCGAGAGCTTCACCGTCGAAGCCTGGGCCTGGGTCGAGCGTCCCGAGCGCCAGACCCTGGCCGAACTAAGCAGCGGGGGGGACCGGCGCTGGCAAGACCCAGCTTCTGGAGCATTGTTGGGCCAGCCAAGAGCCTAAGGACAACCGTGACTGGGCCGCCGCGGACTATGGAGCCATCGTGGCCCTGCTGCTTCGCCTACACCACCTGCGGGGCCGGCCAGACCTAGCTGACCAGGCCCTAAGAGGGGCAGACCTGGCCGACCGGCTCTGGGCCCTGGGCGAGCCCGGAGCCACGGGCCCGGCATCCCAGCCACGAAAAGAGAGGAATGTGGGGTATATTCCTCCTTACAATTGAGCTCGTGATGCCTCACCTGGGAGCCGATCCTCGCACCAGGACCAAACGCAGGGTCACGCCACTGTCGGTGATCTGCCAGCCGTCGGGGCTCAAGGACGGCCACTGCAAATTATAGCGGATCACACCCCTGACCTGGGGTATGGACGGAGATACACCGGCGGCGCTCTCGACCTGGTAGCCCTGCATGGCCGTGCACACGATGGAGCCGTTGAAGGTCAGCGAACCATCGGCCAGGCGAACGACCTTCCCGTTGATCGTGTAGCCCGCCTGCATGCTGCCGCCGACATAGGAGACCTGCTGGACGTCGGACCAGGCAACTGGCCCCTCCTCCAGAACGATCTCCCGTGGCCGCCCGGCAGCACTTGGGGCGTCGCATGAAGCCAATATGTAATCGGCCTTCGCCGGTGCCGTGGCGCACGCCAGAGCAATGAAAAGAATGATGCTCAGCCACGTGGTCGTCCTGACCTGCATGATGATTGTCCCTTGGTGTCGATGGGCCGGAAGTGGCCTCTTCGTGCCAGACCTTACGGCTTATCCTGGTAGTATCGGAGTATGGCGATGCGGATCGCGCTCGCCAGGTTGACGTTGGAATCCTTGAGGCCGTCAATGAGGGTGACAAAGTAGGTCCTGCTCAGCCCCTCACGCTCGATCATCTCATCCAGGGCATCCCAGAATGCCGGTTCGAGCCGAATGGACGTGCGCTTGGAACCCGCGAATATGGACCTGGGCGTCGCGTCCTTCATGTTGACCACCGCCGGCAATCCCGCCACCCAGCGGCTTAATCTGGTGTTCGGCTCTGCTGGGTCGCCCCCTTCCTCGCTCCATGAATCCAATGATGTACGCTTGCTCCTGTTCGCTTGCTCCTGTTCGCCCTCCATCCTTCCGGCCATCGCGCCTAGGGAAAAGGCCCCCTGCAGACTGGAAAGCCAAGGGGAGGGTGCGTCCTTCTCCATATCCCCTGCCTGGCCGGCCTTGATATCCAGGAATATGGAACGCTTGTGGTCATTCTCTTTGGGCACAGAACCTCGGGTCATGCGGCCGCCGCGTGGGCGTGGCGAACGCGAACGCCGACCCGCAATGATCCGGCGGGTGGGGAGAGGGTCACGCCGGCGACAGGCCTGTGATCGGCGAGCGGTCCCGCCAATGGCACCATGTCGAAAGCCGAGCTGAAGGCCACGGCGATGAGCTGCAATTCAGCCATGGCCAGGTGCTGGCCAATACAGGCCCTGGGTCCTGCGCCATAGGGCATGTAGTCCCATCGACCATGACGGCGGCCGGCCAACCACCGTTCCGGCCGGAAAACCATCGGGTCGCCCCAACTGGCGCGACGAACGGCATATAGGGGATCAGGA
>NZ_BACU01000513.1 GCF_000333275.1 Azospirillum sp. B4
CCCCGATGCACTAACCGCCGCCCTTGCCCTGCTTCAGCAGAACCTGCCCACCCTGACGGATTCGGCCCTGGGGCCGGCAGAGAGCCTAAAACAGGAGCTGACGGAGGCGCGGGCCGACGCCGGCACCGACGGTCCGGGGGCGGACGGCCGCAGCCTGAAGGATCGCCTGGCCGCGGGCGCTGATATGCTGGCGGAGGTGGAAAAAGCGGGAGGCGCGCTCTCCCACCTTGGTGACATGCTGAAGAACCTCTTCGATATGTTCAGCTGATACGGAAGAGAGGGTGCGGCGGGCGGCCCGGAGCCCGTCCCTGCCGGCAGCGGCCCTAGTGCGCCTCGCTGCCGATCTGGCCGCCGCTGCGGAGTGGCAGGTGCGGGAGGCGGCCCGTAACCCCTCCACGCCGGCGGCGGCCCTGGAGCGCTTGGCCCGCGACATGGAGAGGGTGGTGCGGTGGGTGGCCGCAACAAACCCGTCGACCCTGCTGGAGAGCCTACTCAACTGGCCTGATGGTGACGATATTCAAGGAAGGGAAACATGAACCCTGTAATAGACGCGGTCATGACCTGGCCGGCGGCGCTGTCGCCATCAGAGCAGGGATGCCAGCCTGGAACCCGGGACCAGAGCCGCCCTGAGGGGGAGCGCTCAAGGTTGGCCTGGAATTCTTCAGCTCGGGCGCCGAGGCCGACCTGCAATCCGTTTCCGAACGATTTCCTCCGGATGTTCGCTCAACCATCGGCAGGCCATTTCGACCAGCCTGTCTGCACCGGAGTCCCACCGTTTCACGGTGGCGATCCCTATCTCAAGGGTGTCTGCCAATTCGGCCTGGGAGACCTGGTTCGCTTCACGCCAGGCCCTAAGATCGAAAGTCACCTTTTCCTCCACAGGCGCGGCATGGAAAAGTAGAAGCGCAACCATCGGCCGCGCCGGCAGAACACCCGCCAATGGGTATCATGGAATGCCAAGCCTTGAGACATAGCGCGTTCTCCTCTATCCTCAGGAGAGGCGGCTCGGGGTGCGAGCCCGAGCCGCCAGGTTCACCAGACGATCCTGAACTTCAGCTTGAACAGGCCGAAGAACTCAATCTCCAGGTGGACCTCCGTGGGACGTTTCATCTCCGTCTCCTGGGTGGCGGCGGGGTGGCCTATCCACCCCGCGTCCACAAGAAAAACATAGTATCATTTTGATGCCACGTAAAGCGGAAAACATTCATTTTCTCTGTTTCCCCCACATGGC
>NZ_BACU01000512.1 GCF_000333275.1 Azospirillum sp. B4
TCACCAACCCGCCCATCGACAGCCTGCGCGAGCAGCGGGTGATGAGCCTGAAGACCCGTCTGGGCAATTTGGGCAACATCCTCGACGAGGACGACACCCAAACCCGCCTGCTGCAGCTGGAGACCCCCGTCCTGACGACGGCGGAATTCATCGCCATGCGCCGCTACATGGGCGACACGGCG
>NZ_BACU01000511.1 GCF_000333275.1 Azospirillum sp. B4
GCCACTTCGACATCGCCCCCCCGGCAGTGCGGACCTGGTGGTCACCTTCCGCAACCTGCACAATTGGATCGGCGGTGGATATGCCGACGAGGCCTTGGCCGCCTTTTACAAGGCGCTGAAGCCCGGCGGCATCCTGGGCATCGAGGACCATCGCGCCAGCGACGCCCAGCCCCAGGATCCGAAGGCAACCTCTGGTTACGTTCGTCAGGACTACGCCATCGCGCTGGCCAGGAAGGCCGGCTTTGAACTGGTGGCGACATCGGAGGTGAACGCCAATCCCAAAGACACGAAGGATTGGCCGGAAGGCGTATGGACTTTGCCACCCACCCTAGCACTTAAGGAAAAAGATCGGGAGCGCTACCAGGCGGTCGGCGAGGCGGACAACTTCGTGCTGAAGTTTCGCAGGCCTCTCCAGTGATCTGATTTATTTATACAATATTCAGATAGCGAACGAGTCGCGCGCCGTGCCCATGGAGTCGCGGCGTGTTTTCGTTTATGCGCCCATGGTAATGCGTCAAACTGCCACGGCATAGGCCGTAGGTAATATCATTGCGTTTTTTGACATGTTTGCGTTTCTGCTGTTATCAAAATTGTGACAAAATTCGCACACCCATCGGTTGATACAAACCGTTACAAAATGGCCCGTTTACTCAATCGCACTTCTGCAAAGTATTTTGATCGCAATCCTGCACCGATCATGGGCGGGGCTGGCGGCACCCCCGAAACGGGGCCGGCCAACGATCAAGACAGAAGAGAGATTGAGGAGAGGCATGAGGGAGATTTCCATCGCCGCCCGCCGCAAGGTGTGGCGCCATGGCATCGCTGCGGGCGCCCTGATGGCGCTGGCCGCGACCACCGCCCAGGCCCAGCAGAAGCAGCAGGCCGCCGCCGACGACGCCCTTGAGGAAATCGTCGTCACCGGTTCGCGCATCGCGCGCCCCAACCTGACCCAGCCCACGCCGGTGCAGGTCATCAGTTCCGAGGCCATCCAGGCCACCGGCCTGAACTCGACCGTCGACGTGCTGAGCCAGCTGCCGCAGACCCAGAACGACATGGGTCCGTCGACGAACGCCCGCTTCATCAACGGCGCCGGCGTCAACTTCGCCAACCTGCGCGGCCTGGGCGAATACCGCACCCTGACCCTGGTGGACGGCAAGCGCCACGTCGGCTCCCTGTCCGGCCGGAACGGTTCGGGCGGCACCTCGCTGGTCGATCTGAACAGCATCCCGACATCGCTGATCGAGCGTATGGAAATCGTCACCGGCGGCACCTCCGCCGTGTACGGCGCCGATGCCGTGGCCCGCGTGGTCAACGTCATTCTGAAGAGAAATACGACGGCGCCGAAGCGACGATCCAGCACAACTGGTCGCAGGGCGACGGCTTCCAGTCGACCAACGTCACGCCATCATCGGTCACAATTTCGTGGGCGGCAAAGGCAACATCACCTTCGCCTCGACTACATCACGATCTGGGCCTGTACGGCCGCGACCGGCCGGAAGCGTTGTACAATTACTCGCTGGTGGCCAATCCGGCCGGCACGCCGGGCCGCATCAGCATCTCCCCGACCGTGTCGTCGGTCTTCGCGGCCAGCGGCGCCCCGGTCATTCGCACCTGGCTGGACGCCTCGCACCCGCAGTACAGCTACACCTTCAAGACCGACGGCTCGGGCATCATCCCGTTCAACCGCGGCACGCTGATCAACGGCATCCCCGCCGGCAACAAGACCAGCGCCGGCGACACGGTGTCCATCGGCGGCGACGGCGTCAACACGTCGAAGTACCTGACGCTGCGCACGCCCAACCTGCGCCAGGTGGCCGACACGGTCGTGAACTACCGCCTGGCGGAAGGCCTGGGCCCCATCGATACGCTGAACTTCTTCAGCGACATGAAGTATTCCAACAGCCGTGGCACCAGCCGGTCCACCCCGATGACCAACGGCACGGGCACGCCGCCGACGGGCACCAACGGCGTCACCGGTTCAGGCGCCCTGACCATCCAGGCGGACAACGCCTACCTGCCCTCCGACCTGAAGGCGCTGCTGACAGCCGACAAGCTCTCCAGCTTCACCATCACCCGCCTGAACGACGACTGGTACGGCCCGCGCGAGTATTCCTATGAATACGAGGTGATGCGCGGCGTGTTCGGCCTGAATGGCGACCTGACCAACGGCTGGCACTACGAAGCCTATTACGACTACGGCCGCAACCACACCAGCCTGGTGAACACCGACCGCGTGGTCAGCCTGTTCAACCAGCAGCTGGACGCGGTCAATGTGGGCGGCAAGATCGTCTGCCGCGACGCCACCGCCCAGGCCAACGGCTGCCTGCCCATCAACCCCTTCGTCGTCGGCCCGCTGAGCGCCGCGCAGAAGGCCTACGCCTACACCTACACCAAGGAACTGGCGACGCTGCAGCAGCACGACGCCGCCTTCAACCTGAACGGCGACCTGTTCAAGTTCCCGGCGCTGTTCAGCGGCACCATGGCCCCGGTCAGCTTCGCCGCCGGCTTCGAGTACCGCAAGGAAGAGTCGGTGGACAAGACCGACTTCCTGGCCAACCAGCCCACGGGCACCATCTACGGCAACCAGAACGGTTCCGTGGCCGGCAGCTACGACACCAAGGAATGGTATGGTGAGCTGAGCATCCCCGTCCTGCGCGACATCCCGTTCGCCAAGGCCGTGGACCTGGACCTGGCCTACCGCTATTCCGACTACAGCCTGGCCGGTCCCGCCAGCACCTGGAACATCCAGGCCGGCTGGGCCGTCAACGACGACGTGAAGCTGCGCGGCGGCATCGCCCGCGCGGTGCGCGCGCCCAACATCGACGACCTGTTCACCCCGGCCGGCGACAACTTCCTGGGCGTCAGCGATCCCTGCTCGGTTGAAAACATCAACAACGGCGGCGCCACCCGCAAGGCGAACTGCTCGGCCGTGGTTCCGGCCGGCTACAAATCCACCGACTTCGGCAACCCGTCGGTCCGCACCGGCGGCAACATCAACCTGAAGCCGGAAATCGGCCGCACCCTGACGGCCGGCGCCGTGTTCACGCCGACCTTCGTCCCGGGCCTGAACATCACCGCCGACTATTGGCTGGTGAAGATCACCCAGGGCCAGGCGGCGCTGAACCAGAACTCCATCCTGAGCAACTGCTATGATCTGAGCGCCACCGCCCAGTGCGCCCTGATCAACCGCCGCGCGGACGGTTCCATCGCCACCATCTATGGCAACACCGTCAACATCGGCAAGGAAGTGGTGCGCGGCCTGGACTTCGCCGTCGACTACGCCTTCGAGCTGGACAAGGTGGGGCTGGAGAACATGGGCGGTCTGGCCCTGGGCTTCACCGGCACCTGGGTTCCGGAAAACATCGTGATCCAGGACCCAGCCCACGCCGAGAACAAGCTGTATCGCGCCGGCACCGTCGGTTATCCGCACCTTAAGGGCCGGTTCACCGGCACCTGGGACTGGAACAACCTGTCGGTCACGTGGTCCAGCCGCTTCATCGGCGAGTCGGAGACGTTCCCGAACCAGGCCGCCACGGCGACCGACTTCAACGTCATTCCCACCTACTGGTACCACGACGTCTCCGCCCGCTATCGCTGGAAGAACATCACGGTGTTCGGCGGCATCAACAACCTGGCGGACAAGATGCCCCCGGCCGTGCCCTTCCTGTACCAGGGCTCGTACCAGGGTGGTTCGTTCGGCACGTTCCCGGTCACCACGGGTGGCGGCGGTTCGTACGACATCGTCGGCCGTACCTTCTTCGTCGGCACGACGGTGAAGTTCTGATGAGCGCGGGTGCCGGACGGGAACGCCCGGCACCCACCCTCAACCGTCGGGGTCGCGACCGGGCAACCGGTCCGGCCCCGTTCGCGTTCAGTGGAGCGAGGAATGAAGCACGCCCGTCTTTACGCCGCCCCGCTGGCGGCCTTCCTGATGGTCCTCCCCCCAGCCGGGGCGGCCCGCGCCGCCGCCCCCAGCGCCGCCGGCGAGGTGGTGGCCTGCAAGAAGATCACCGACCGGGACCAGCGCCTGGCCTGTTTCGACAAAAGCAGCGACGGCTTGGAAGCGGAGATGAAGAAGGCGGTGGAGGCCACCTTCGGCAACCCACCCAGCGTCAAGGCCGACCAGACCGAAGCCACGTTCGGCAAGCACGAGCCGCCCCCGCCGCCGGTGGCGACGGAACTGGACAACATCCAGTCCCGCATCATTTCCATGCGTCCCGACCCTGCCGGCCGGCCCATCTTCACCCTGGAAAACGGCCAGGTCTGGCGCTCCCAGGAAAACGCCCGCATCCACCTGAAGGGCGGCGAGATCGCCACCGTGGCCCATTCCATGCTGGGCATGGGCTATCAGCTGCAGGTGGGGGACATGTCCTACAGCCTGAGCGTCGTGCGCGACCGCTGACGCTCGTTTTCATTGTTCCTCAAGCGCCGGCGTCAGCATCCGCTGACTTGGCTTCCTCGTTCCGTCCTTCAGTACTCACTCCGGGGCCGGCGGTCGCCGGCCACCAAGGGGGCTCAAGCCCCCTTGGGTCCTGTTCAGCGGTCAGTTCTGCGCCGGGCTGCCGGCGACGATGAACTTGCGGATGTCCTGGGTCAGCTTCTCGATGGCCTGGGGCTGCACGTACATCATATGACCGCCGGGATAATAGCTGAACACCACGCGGTTGGTGGGCACGCCAGCGCTGTTCAGGCTGTTCTCCGTATGGAAGAACGGCGTGGCTTCCTGGCCCAGACCGAGGCGCTGCTGCTGGGCAAGACCGAGGACGAGGCGCGGGCCGAGCTGGCCGCCCAGGGACTGGATGGGGAGGAGCTGGAGGCCCTGGTGCCGCACAAGGTCTTCACCGGCAACCGCCCGACCAACACCCTGCTGTTCCAGAAGCTGGACCCCCACACCCTGGGCATGCTGGTCGCGCTCTATGAGCACAAGATCTTCGTCCAGGGCATCCTGTGGAACCTGAACTC
>NZ_BACU01000510.1 GCF_000333275.1 Azospirillum sp. B4
CAGCAGGCCAACACGGCGGGTTCCGTCAACGTTTACAGCGTGATCGGTGACCCCCGCACCTATGGCGTCGTGTTGCACGCCAAATTCTGAGCTGTCTTCGCGACGCCGTCTGCTGGGGCCGCTTCCCCCAGGAGACGGCGTCGTTGCCTCATATGTCGCCAACCACCGCCGCCAAGGGGTCGGGCGGCTCCAGCGAGGCGGTGTCCGCCACCCGCCAGTCCGCCATCAACCGCTGTCGCCAGGCGCGGGGCGCCTCCCCGCTTTGCTTATGGAAAAAGCGGGAGAAATAGGCCGGATCCTCGAAGCCCAAATCATAGGCCACGGCGGCGATGGTCTGGCCGCTGTAGAGGATCAGGCGCTTGGCCTCGGTCATCAGCCGATCCTGGATCAGGCCTATGGCCGGCCGCCCCGTCACCGCCAGACAGGCGGCGCGCAGGGTGGAGGAGGAGGTGCGGAGCTCCGTCAGATAGTCGTCCAGCGGGCGGTGGCCGCGGTAGTGCCGCTCGACCAGCGCGCGGAAGGCCGCCACCAAGGCCACCTGGCCGGACCGGCCGCCCACCCCCGGGCTGAGGTCCGCCGCCGGCCGCACCACCCGCAGCATGGCGGCCAGCAGCACCAGCATATGTCCCTCCGCCGCCGCGCGGTGGCCGGGCGCCTGGCCCCGCAATTCCCGCAGCACGCCATCGGCGGCGGTCAGCACGGCGGTGAAATCCTCCCCCTGATCCGCCATCTCCAGACAGGCCGCCGTGCCCAAGGCGGCGAAGGCCGGGTCGCGCCGCGCCAGGCCGCGCAGGATACGGTCCGACAGGGTGACGACCCAGCCGATGGTGCCCCGGGCGAAGGCGAAGCCGTGCACCACGCCCGCCGGTACCACGATCAGGCTGGCGCCGTCGAAGGACCAGGTGCGCTGGTCGGCCTGTACCCGCCCCGCCCCTTCGCGGATGGCCAGGAATTGCACAAGGTCGCCGTGCTGGTGTGGGCGGATGCGCCAATCCACCAGGCTGCTGCGGTCCTCGATCAGTTCCACGTGCAGGAAGCGATCCTCCGCCGTCGCCGGCGCCTCCCCATACAAGGAGAAGACGGGGATGTCCGGGCGGCTCATGTCGCGTCCGCCGGCCGCTGTGGTTCGGCGGAAAAATGCCAAGAAAGGATCGATATGGCCGATAACATCTATCGATGATTTCGATGGTTCCGATGCGCCGGCCGGGATCGCCGCCGCACAGCTATCTTGGGCAATCGTTGCGAAAAAATCCAATTTTTGTCGGCCTGCGTCCATTCCTTGGATACCGGTCCCGCCCCTATCGTTCGGGTGTCGGCCGCTTATCGGGCGGCCCAGGATAAAAACACTTCAGGCTCGGGAGGGCCTGCCCCATGTCCGCATCCAAAATCCGCACGAAGGTTGGCATCATCGGCGCCGGTCCCGCCGGCCTTTTCCTGTCGGAGCTGCTGCACCGCCAGGGCATCGACAGCGTCATCATCGAATCCCGCACCCGGGCGGAGATCGAAGGCACCATCCGCGCCGGCGTCCTGGAGCAATGGACCGTTGACTTGATGCACCAGCTGGGCGTCGGCGGACGCATGGCGCGCGAAGGCCATTTCCACACCGGCATCACCCTGCGCTTCAAGGGGCAAAGCCATCATCTGGACATGGAGGAACTGACCGGCGGCAAGAAGGTCACCGTCTATCCCCAGCATGAGGTGATCAAGGACCTTGTGGCCCACCGCCTGGCCCAAGGGGCGGTCATCCACTTCGGCGTCCAGGATGTGGCGCTGGCCGGCATCGAGACCGACCGCCCGTCCGTCAGTTTCGCCCAGGCCGACGGCACGCCGGCCGTGCTCGACTGCGACTTCATCGCCGGCTGCGATGGCTTCCACGGGCCCAGCCGCCAGGCCATACCTGCGGGACACCGCCGGGAATTTCAGAAAATCTATCCCTACGGCTGGCTGGGCATCCTGACGGAGGCACCGCCGTCGCACCATGAGCTGATTTACGCCCGCCACGACCGGGGATTCGCCCTGCTCAGCATGCGCTCACCGGAAATTCAGCGCCTGTACATCCAGTGCGACCCCAAGGACGACATCGCCCTGTGGCCGGACGAGCGCATCTGGTCGGAGCTGCACCAGCGGCTGGAAACGGTGGACGGCTGGAAGCTGACCGAAGGCCCCGTCATCCAGAAGGGCATCATCGCCATGCGCAGCTTCGTTTGCGAGACCATGCGCCATGGCCGCCTGTTCCTGGCCGGCGACGCCGCCCACATCGTGCCGCCCACCGGCGCCAAAGGCCTGAACCTGGCGGCGGCCGATGTGCTGGTGCTGTCCCGCGCGCTGGAAAAATTCTACGCCAAGGGTGACGCCAGCGGCCTCGACAGCTACGCCGCCACCTGCCTGGCCCGCATCTGGAAGGGCGAGCGCTTCTCCTGGTACATGACCACCCTGCTGCATACCGACGACGAGGCCAGCCCGTTCGAGCATCGCATCCGTGAGGCCGACCTGGACTATGTCGTCAGCTCCCGCGCTGCGGCCACGGCGCTGGCGGAGAACTACGTCGGCCTGCCCATCTAAAAAGACCCGAAGCGCAAGGCTGGCAGGGCGGGGATGGCGGGCGATATCCTATGATCGTTCCCCCGCCTTACCCAACCCTTGAGCCCGCCTGATGGATATCGACACCCTGGAAGACGCGCTGGCCGCCGGTGAGGTACGGTCCGCCCAATTCATCGACATGGATTGGCGCGACCTGGACGCGGCCGGCTGCCGGTTTGACGCGTGCGTCTTCCAGGAGGTGCGCTTCACCGGCGTCGATTTCAGCGACGCCCGCTTCCGCGATTGCCTCTTCGTCCGCTGCCGCCTGTCCCACGCCAAGCTGCGCGACGCGGTGCTGGAGGACTGCCGCTTCGTGGACCCGGAGGACAAGACCGCCGGCTGCACCCTGGCCTTCAGCGACCTGCGGGCGGCTCGCCTCACCCGGTGCGACCTGTCGTTCAGCGTCATCGACCGCTGCACCCTGTTCGACGTGGAAGCGGAGGGCTGCAGCTTCATGGGCGCCCGCTTCCATCTGGTGGATTTCCGCCATGCCCTCAGCCGCAACCAAGCCATCCATCGCGCCAGCTTCCGCGACTGCACCTTCGAACTGGCGGATCTGTCGCGCCTGAGCTTGCGGGAGGTGCTGTTGGTCCGTTGCCGCCTGCGGGAAACCGACCTGCAGGGCGTGGACCTGACGGACGCGGATCTGCGAGACAGCGACCTGTTCCAGGCCATCATCGCCGGGGCGCGGCTGGACGGGGCCGATTTGCGGGGGGCTGAGATCAGCGGCTTGGACATAAGGCAGTTGGCCGGCCACAGCCGCCTGACGATCGCGCCCGACCAGCAACACATCCTGCTGGCCGCGATGGGCATTGACGTCTGTGAGGGGGGCGACGGCACGGCACCATGATACGCGCCCGTTGCCTGCGGAAAACTCCGTCGCGTCATCCTGGCCCCAGGACGTGGTTCCAGATCCCGGGGCACGCAGTGAAGGCTCCACCAGGCTGCTGAATGCCCGAGCCGTCTTCCCATTTAACGCGTTAACCAAATGGAGGTATGCTAAAAGGCGACCATCTTCGCGGTCATCCACACGGAAGATGGAGGTGTGGGGACCTGCGGGCGGGGGGTAGGAATTGCAGACGAAGAGCTTCCACTTCGGTGAATGGCGGGTCGACGCCCAGACCTGCACCGTGACCCGGGAAGATGGCGGCCCCCACCTGAAGGTTGAGCCCCGCGCCATGGACGTCCTGTCGGCGCTGTGCCAACACGCCGGCCAGATCCTGAGCGCGGAAGAGCTGCTGCGCCTGTGCTGGGATGGCCTGGCGGTGGGGGAGAACCAGGTCCACAAGGCCATCACGCAACTCCGCAAGCTGCTGGGCGACACGGCGGGCGCGCCGCGATACATCGAAAACATCCGCAAGCGCGGCTACCGCACCGTGGCCCCGGTCACACCGGTGGCCGGCGCTGGCGAGGCGGTCACCTCGGACGGTTGGGTCGACGCGTCGCCCTTCGTCGGCCTGGACGCGTTTGATGAGGCGCACGCGGCCGTCTTCTTCGGGCGGGAGACGGCGGTGGCGGCGGTGCGCGGCATCGTGAACACCCAGGTGATGGCCGGGCGCGGCCTGGTGCTGATCCTGGGCCCCAGCGGCAGCGGCAAGACATCGCTGGTGCGGGCGGGTCTGGTCCCGGCCCTGCGGGCGCCGGACCAGCCCTTCCGCTTCCTGGGGGCCGCCACCCTGGACATGGGTGATGTCTCCGGCCTGGACCTGGCCACCGCGCTTGGCGGCGCCCTGCTGGACCTGGAGACCGACGACGGCGAAACCGGCGGCGAAACCGAGGGCGGTGCCCCCCTGCTGTCCGGCCTCAGCGCCGACGGCATCGGCGCGGCGCTGGGCGACGATGGGGCGGCCCCTGCCCTGTTCCAGGCCGCCGCCGCCCGCCATCCCGGCGCCCGGGCCGTCCTGTTCATCGACAGGCTGGAGGCGGTGTTCGACAGCCCGGCGGTGGACGCCCGCCAGCGGCGCCACCTGTTCGACGCCCTGGGCCGCATCGCGGCGGGCGGCCTGGTCCTGGTGGTGGCCGCCTGCCGCAACGACTTCTACCCCGACGTGGCGCGCGAACCCCTGCTGCTGGCGGCCAAGGCGGCCGGCGGGCACTTCGACCTGGAACCGCCGACCCGGGCCGAGATCACCCACATGATCCGAATGCCCGCCATCGTGGCCGGGCTTCGTTTCGGTACCGATCCGGAAACGGGCGCGCATCTGGACGACCTGTTGTGTGAGGCGACGGCCGCCAGCCCCGACGCCCTGCCCCTGCTGCAATACACCCTGCATGAGCTTTACCTGCAACGCAGCACCACGCGTGAGCTGACGGTCGCCGCCTATCGCGCCCTGGGCGGCCTGGGCGGCGCCATCGGCAAGCGGGCGGAGGCGACGCTGGAGGGGCTGCCCACCACCAGCGCGGCCGCGCTCGGTCGCGTCCTGTCCCTGGTGGTCACCATCGGCGCCAGCGACGAGGCGGCGCGCAGCCGCCGCGTTCCCTGGAGCGCGTTGACCACGGCGGAAGAGCGGACCCTGGTCCAGACCTTCGTGCGACAGCGGCTGTTCGTCAGCCTGGCGTACGATGGCGAGCCGGTGTTTGGCGTGGCGCACGAGGCCATGCTGCGGCAATGGCCCCGCGCCGCCGCCTGGATCGCCGATCATCGCCGCTTCCTCAAGGCCCGCGGCCGCCTGGAGGAGGCGGCCAGGCGCTGGGTGGCGGACGGGCGCCGCGCCGACCTGCTGCTGCCCCGCGGGCAACAGCTGGCGGAGGCGCGTGACCTGGCCGGCTTCACCGCCCTGCCCCTGGCGGCCGACGCCCGCGCCTATATCGACGCGTCGATGAAGCGGGAGAGGCAGGCGGACCGCCGCCGCGCCGCCGCCATGGCCGGCTTCGCCGCCATCGCCATCATCGCCGGCGGCCTGGGCCTGCTGGCCCGGCAGGCGGAGAAGACCGCGCAACAACGCAAGCACCAGGCCGAGGATCTGATGAACTTCATGGTCGGCAACTTCGCCGACAAGCTGCGCCCCCTAGGCCGGCTGGAACTGCTGTCGGACATCGGCGAAAAAGCGATGAGCTACTTTGGTCAAGAATCCTTGTCCAACCTAACGCCGGAGGATCGAGCGCAACAGGCGAAGGCCCTGCAGACCCTGGCGGAGGTGGCCCGCTCACGCGCCGATCCCAAGTCCGCGCAAGCCGCCCTCGCCAAGGCGAAAAGCCTGCTTGACGCCAACCTGACCCAGGGCCGGGAAAGCCTGGAGCTGCTGAAGGATCTGGGGGCGGTGGCCTTCTGGATGGGACAGATCAGCCTGGACGGCAATGATCTGGACCGCGCGGAAGCGGCATTCCGGGAGTATGAACGCTATGCCAAGCGCATGATGGCCATCGCGCCGGAGAACGTTGATGCCTGGACCGAACTGTCCTACGCCCTTGGCAACCTTGGGTCAACGGCGGTGAAGAGAGCGGACTATGAGAAAGCTGCCGCATTTTTCGAGAATTCCTTAGCTCTGAAGCGCCAAGCCCTGGCCCAGCGCCCCAAAGACCATGAGTTACGCGTGGCTGTGGCGACTACCCTGTCCTGGCTTGGCACGGCCTATGCCGAGCAGGGCGAGCTTCGCAAAGCGGTATCATTTTTTGATAAAGAGGCAGATGAATTACACTCATTGAGTGCTGACGCTCCCTCAGAATTTGGTTGGATATATCGTCTGGGAACTTGCCAGTACCGCCGCCTCAACCTGCTGGACGCACTGGGGGAAGAACAGCGGGCCGACGAGCAAATGGTGGAGACAAGGAAACTTTTCCAGGAATTGGTCGCCCATGACCCCAGCAATCAGGTCTGGCAACGCCTGCGCCTGAATGTGGAGGTTGTGGCGGGGGAATTCCTGGTTGAACGGCATCAATACGCCAAGGCCTTGGCGCTTCAGCGCGCCCTTGCCGCCGAATTGGCCACCTTCCGCAAGCAAGACCCTGCGAATCCCGATTGGGCGCTCACCGATTTGAACAACCAGGCCAACATCGGTGCCAGCCTTCTGGGGCTCAATCGGGTTCAGGAGGCTGCGGCCCAACTGATCACCACTGTTGCCCGGCTGCGCAGCCAAAACGGAAAAGAAAAAATGGCAACAGAATATGACG
>NZ_BACU01000509.1 GCF_000333275.1 Azospirillum sp. B4
CGCATGCGCCGTCATTCCGCATGACGCGGCGCCCCTTCGCCCATCGCGCGGGCCGGGCGGCCATCTCCCTACCCCACTATAGGGTGGGTCCAGTGATGGATTTCAAGAGAAACTATTTCCAATCCACGCCGCCGGATGACTACGTCCGCGTATTTTCTGCAGCGCAACAATCGTTGCATTAAAAGACGTAACCGCGAATTCATTGAAATGTCCAAACCGGTGTGGGACAGCCATTATATCCAAGCCGCTTATAGAACCTATCGTATCGTTCATTTTGACGGATGCGACATGGCCTCCCCATTGTTGCCCAACAAAAAAGTGGGGAACGCCGATGGTCGCCGGTACCGGCGCCGGCCTTCCCATACCTGAGAGGGAGGTCACCATGAAGGGACGCGCCGCGACCCGGGATGTCGTATCGATGAACATTAACAACCGCGGCCGCTGGCTTGCCGGCTCGGCCCTGCTGGTCCTGACCAGCGTGCTACCCGCCCACGCCCAGACGCAGATGGCGGCGTCGGCGGACGCGGGCACGCTGACGGAAATCGTGGTGACGGCGGAACGGCGCAGCACCGACGTGCAGAAGACACCCATCGCCATCACCACGGTGACAGGCGAAGCCCTGGCCCAGCAGGGCACGGTCAACCTGCAGAATGCCATCGCCCTGATGCCCAGCGTCCAGGTGCAGCAGACCAATTTCGGCGCCAGCTTCTACATCCGCGGCATCGGCACGCGGGGCACGGACGGTCCCTCACCCGTGGCGGTGAATATCGACGGTATCTACCAGGAACGGGCTGAGGTGACGAATTCCGCCTTTGCCGACGTCAACCGGGTGGAGGTGCTGCGCGGCCCCCAGGGCACCCTGTACGGCCGCAACGCCAATGGCGGCAGCGTCAACATCATCACCAACGATCCCGTCCTAGGTCGGGTCGAGGGGGCGGGCACCCTGCAATACGGCAACTACAACACCCTGAAGACGGAGGGCGTGATCAACGTGCCGCTGGGCGACAAGGTGGCGGTGCGCGGCGTCTTCTCCTCCTACTCCCACGACGGCTACCTGTCGAACGGACTGGACGACGCCGATGAGAAGTATGGCCGCGTCAAGGTGCTAGCGGAGCCGACGGAGGACATCCGGGTCCTGCTGGGGGCCGATCTGCAGAAGGACGGCGGCAAGGGAGCCGGCAATGTGAGGCTGCCGGTCGACAGCCGCAGCAACCCCTGGGAAGGCGACGATTATTCAAGCCTGTACGCCATTCCCACCGGCGACGCGCTGTTTTGCAACCCCCACTGCACCGCCAGCTACGACATGCAGAACGTCGATGTCCATGGACAGGTGGACTGGGACGCGAAATTCGCCAACCTGACCCTGCTGGCCGCCCACCAGGATTTTGAAAAAACCTACGTCCAACCCTTTTCCGGCACCTACGAGCGCTATCACCTGCCGCTGATCCAGAATTCCGTGGAGTTCCGCCTGGCGTCGGAGGATGACAGCCGGCTCAAATGGGTGGCGGGCTTCTATTACCTGAACCAGGATGACAGCGGCGCGAAGAAGACCAACTACACCTTCGACACGGTTGAGAACGTCGTCCACGGCACGGTGGACAGCAAGGCGGTGTTTGGTCAGGCGACCTACCCGGTGACCGATCGCCTGCGCGTCACCGCCGGCCTGCGCTACACCAACGACACGCTGGAAGAAACGGACGAGTCAGGCACCCAGACCGCCACCACGGTGGCCAGCCCGATGAAGGCCACGTTCGCCAAGACCACCTACAAGGCCGGGGTGGAATATGATCTGGCGGCGAAACACATGCTCTATGCGCAGGTGTCCACCGGCTACAAGGGCGGCGGTCTGTCCACCT
>NZ_BACU01000508.1 GCF_000333275.1 Azospirillum sp. B4
GGCCACCTGCCCGCGATCGGGATCCAGCGTCACGTCCACGGCGGCGATATGCAGGCGGGCACCGGCCCCTTCCTGCCGGACCACGTCGGCGATCTCATATCCCACCAGGGTTGGCTTGAACACCTTGCCCACGCTGGTCAGCGGCAGCTTGTCCACCCTGCGTACGGCCTTGGGCCAAGCCGCCCGCTCCGGCATGGTGCGGCAGGCGTGCGCCAGCAGCTCCTCATCCGTGGTCCTGGCGCCCGGCCGCAATTCGACATAGACGACCGGCAGTTCCCCGGCGTGCGCGTCCGGCCGGCCCACGGCGGCGGCCATCGCCACCGCCGGATGGGCCGCGAGGGCCTCCTGGATGATGCCGGGATCGATGTTGTGGCCCCCTCGGATGATCAATTCCTTGCGGCGTCCGATCAGCCAGAAATACCCATCCCCATCCTGCCGGCCCAAGTCGCCGGTGTTGAGCCACCGTTCCCCGCCGATGTCGATCCAGCTGTCCGCCTCCCGCGCCGGGTCGGTGTAGCCGGCGAAGACGTTGGGGCCGTGCACGGCGATGATCCCGGCCTCATCCACGGCGGCATCGCGGATATAGCGGCCATCCCCGTCCAGGATGACGGCCCTCATACGCTGATAGGGAAGGCGCAACCCGATGGAACCGACGCGCCGCTCCCCTGCCGGCGGGTTGACGCTGGACGTGCATGCACCTTCCGTCAGGCCGTACCCCTCCAGGATGCGCACTCCCGTCGTCTGCTCGAAGCGCTTGAACAGCTCCAGCGGCATGGGTGCCGCGCCGCACATGCCGAGTTGCAGGCTGGAGATGTCACGATCGCCCACCGGCCGGTCCAGCAGGGCGGAATAGACGGTTGGGACACCGGAGAAGAAGGCGATGCGGTGCCGTTCCACGATGGCCCAGAAATGCCGTAGCACGCCGTCCCCGCGATAGCCCTGGGGCGTGCCGATGACAATGTGGTCGCCGCGCCCCAACGGCGCCAGGCCCGTCACCAGTTGGCCGTTCACGTGGAAAAGCGGCAGGCCGCAGAAGAACACACGGCGTTCACCGGAGGTGCCCAGCATCTGGTTCATCGCCCAACTGTTGAACACCTCGCTGCCATGGGTCCGCCGGGCGATCTTGGGCAACCCGGTCGTCCCGCCCGTGGCGAAATATGACGCGATGTCGCCGGCGGCGGGCGCCGGGAAGGACAGCGCCGCCCCGTCGTGGCGCCGCAACTCCCGGGGCATGTCCGTCAGCGGAATACTCAGGCCCGCCGCCCGTGCCCGACGGCGTGCCAGTAGCCGCATGAACGGGGCGACCGGGGAGCGCAGATAGCGGAGCGGGTCGACGGTGAGGACCCGGCGCACCGTTGGCGCCTGCGCCAGCGCCGCGCAAGCCTTTTCCCAAACGTTGCTGCGTGGCGCCGGTCCCAGGGTGACCAGCAGCCGGGCGTCCGCCGCCCGCAACAGCGCCGCGATCTGGTCCGCCTCCAGCAATGGATTGATGGGAAAGGCGATGCCAGCGGTTTCCGCCCCCCAGATGGCGAAATGGGTCTCCGGCAGGTTGGGCAGCAGGATCGCCACCACCTCGCCCCGGCCGACGCCCATGGCCCGGAACATGTTGGCGCTTCGGGTTATCTGGTCCAGAAGGGCGCGGTGGGTGAGCGTGTGGGGCTTCGCCTGGTCGCTGACCCGCAGAAAGAAGGACAGGGCGGTCGCCTCCAGATCATCGGCGCCGCCGGCGGCGATCATGGCATAGCTGTTTTCGGGCAAGGCCCTCTCAGCCAAGGGAACCGCCTCAACGGCCTCCACGTCCGCCAACCCGGAAACACCCGTAACCATCCGCGCCCACCCCGCGTCAAGACGCCGGCGGCGGCCGGCTGGAAGCTGGCCGCGCCCGGCCGCGCTGATGCGTCGGCCGAGCGGGCGATAGCCCCACTCTCTACAACGGTCGCGATCAATATGCGAGGCGCCGCGCGTCCGACAGTGGTGAACGGCGGTATGAGATGCCGGCCCGGAACCAGCCGAAGGGGAAGCGCGTCGGTCCACCGGCGCGCGCCCTCATAGGGATCACGCCGCCTTGATGGTGGTGACGAAGGTGTTCACCACCGAGCGCAGGGTGTCGGCCTCACTGCCCAACACGTCGGAGGAACTGAGGACACTGCGCGCGGCGGTGCCCGTCTCATCGGCGGCGGTGCGCACGCCAATGATGTTGGACGACACCTCCTGCGTGCCGACGCTGGCCTGCTGGACATTGCGGGCGATCTCCCGCGTGGCGGCGCCCTGTTCCTCCACCGCCGAGGCGACGCCGGTGGTGATCTGGCTCATGCTGGCGATGGTGGTGGTGATGCCGTCGATGGCGGCGGCTGCGCGGGCCGTCTCCTCCTGGATGGCGCCCACCTGGGCCTGGATCTCCTCCGTCGCCTTGGCGGTCTGGTTGGCCAGCGCCTTGACCTCGGATGCCACCACGGCGAAGCCCTTGCCCGCCTCACCGGCGCGCGCCGCCTCGATGGTGGCGTTCAGGGCCAGCAGATTGGTCTGGCTGGCGATGTCGGTGATCAGCTTGACCACGTCGCCGATGCGCTGGGCGGCGCTGACCAGCCCGTCGATGGAGTGCTTGGTGGCGGATGCCTCGCGCACCGCCGCTTCGGAGGTGGTGGTGGCGCCCACCATCTGGCGGGCGATCTCGCTGATGGATTGGTTCAGTTCCTCCGCCGCGGCCGCCACCGTCTGCACGTTGGCGGAGGTTTCCTCCGCCGCCCCCGCCACGGTGTTGGACAGGGTGATGGTGTCGCCGGCGGACAGGGTCAGGCTGTCCGCCGCCCCGCGCAACGACCGCTCCGCCCCGGTGAAGCCCGCCACCACTTGGTCGATGGAGGTCGCGAACTCCCGCGTCGCGGCTTCCAGCCGCAGGCGGCGCTGTTCCTTGGCGGCCTCCTCGTCCCGTTGACGCTCGGCCAGGATGTCGGCCTCCTTGGCGTTGGTCCGCAGGACGGAGATGGCGCCCGCCATCTCACCGATCTCGTCTTTGCGCTCCGTCAGGGGTACGGCCAAGTCGTGGTCGCCGCCGGCGATCTTCATCACCACCTGCGTCAGGATGGACAGCGGGCCGGTGACCCGGTGTCCGACCAGCCAGACGATACCGACCAGCACGCCGACGGCGCCCAGCAGCAGCAGGGTGACCAACAGCAGGGCCGTGCGGGCGCTGGCGTGCTGCGCATCGGCCAGGCGCGTCGCCTCGGCGATGGCGGCGTCGCGGATGCCCAGGATGCTGGCCAGTTGCGGCACGCTGGTGCGCCGGTATTCCGTGACATCGACGGGATAGGGCGTGCCCGCGACGCTGGCGTCCACCACCTTGGCGCGGATGGCGCCAAAGGTGCCCTTATAGCCCTGGCGTGCCACCTCCGCCGCCTTCACCAGGCTGTCGGGCGTGCCGGCCAGGGCCAGCTGGCCGTCCAGCCGACCTTCCAGGTCGTCCAGGTGCCCCTGCATGACCTGGACGTCGCGCAGCGCCTGCGGGCCCATGGGCTTGCCACTGTTCAGCGCCTGCAACAGCATGGAAGACTGGCGGCCGGCGTAGTCGCGGTAAGACCAGGCCAGCACGGCGATGTTGGCGTAATGCCCGGCCTCCGGCGCGCGCTGCAGCAGCGACCGGCCGGTGGCGTTCAACTCGGTGCCCAGGTCGGCCATGATGGCGAACATGCCCTTGACATAGGCATCGACCTCGCCCGCCGGCCGGTCGGCCACGGGTCTGGCCAGCAAGGCGTCGACAGCGCCACGCTGAGTTGCCAAGCGGCCATCCAGCGTGGACATGACCGCCTTCAGGCTGTCCATGGTTTGGGAATTTTCCGTGGCGATCAGGTCGGTCAGGGCCTTGCGCACGGCATCCGCCTTGGCGCGCTGCTCCTTCAGGGGCGCCAGCGTGGCGGGATCGGCGCTGCCCAGCGCCACCAAGGTTGGTCCCCGCTCAATGGCCAGGTTCTCCGTCATGCGGGTCAGCGCCGCCATGACGCGGGCCAGGCCTTGCGCGTCTGCCGCGGCGGCCGCCACCCGCCATTGCCCCACCGCCACCACGGCGCCCAGCACCAGCATGAGGACGGCCACGCCGCCCAAGCACGCGGCGATCAATTTACGGATGGTCATCGGACGTCTCCCCACACGTTCCTTCGCCGGCATCCTTCAGGTGCCGGTCCGCCTAAGTCCAGGGTCCCGCAACCCCTCGCCTTGATGGTTAACTCTAGACCTCAGAATGGGGACTCACCGCTGAACAAACCGTTAAGGTCGAAGACTGGCCTGAGGATGCGCCGATGGTTGCATTCAGGCGGGCAATAGGACGCTTTCGAACTATCGATTTGATGGCCAGCCGAGGTGGATGGTATCCCCGGTTAAGGAGGAAGCCGTCCAATAATCACCATGAAAAACCGCCCCGCCACTGTTGGAAGCGGCAGGATTCCCAGGGAGCCCCGCGATCTTCCGGCAGCCACCGCCTTGGGCGCCACCCGCGACCGGACGCCTTTCATCCGATGACATCTACTGGGATATGGTGACACGGACTATGCCGACCTTTGAATACTGGCACCACCATGGTGCCATCAGCGTTCCCGATCTTGAAGCCGCCATCGCCTGGTATGGCGACGTCCTGGGCTTCAAGTTGGAGCGGCGCATCCGCATCGACGCCATCCCCGCCGACGTCGCCTTCGTGCGCAACGGGCCGCTGCGCATGGAGATCTTCCAGGTGCCGGACGCGCAGGCCTTGCCAGAGCAGCGGCGTTTCCCCAACCAGGATCTGAAGACCCATGGCAACAAGCACATCTCCTTCGCCACCGGGGATGTGCACGCCTTGGCCGATGAACTGCGCCGCCGTGGCGCCGACATGTCTTCGTCGCCGATTCGAAAATGGGGCTCCAACGTCTTCCTTCGCGACAACGCTGGCAATCTGATCGAGTTCGTCCAGGAAAAGCCGGAGACGGAAACGCGGGCGCATCTCTGAAGCGTCGCCCCGGTCCCCAAATCGAACCCCGCGCCGCGTGACCGGCGCGGGGTTTTCCTTTGATATCAGCTTATTTCGCCGGCGTCTTCGTCGCCGGCTTGAACAGGAAACACAGCAGGAACAGCACCAGCTTAAGGTTCAGCATCTTCAGCAGGGCGCGCGCTTCCTCCGGCCGGATCTTGGCGGTCATGGGCATGGCGCCGAAGATCTTGCCCTTGATGACCAGGGTGTCGCCGTCGCCGGCGATGCTGGCCACCGTCATCAGTTCCTTGTTGTCGGCCCCGTAGATCTTGACCATCGCTCAGGCCCTCACCGCGCGGTCGAAGTCGATGCCCAGGTCATCGAACATCTTGATGGCCGTGGCGCGGCCGGCACCGTAGACGCCGCCGCCCGGATGCATGAAGGGGCCGACCAGATAGAGTCCGTCCACGCCCGGCACCGTGAAGTTGCCCAGGTCGGGCGTCGGGCGGTGCGCCATGGTCTGGTACATGAAGGGGGCGGCCCCATGCATGTCGCCGTTCACGAAGCTGTTGGGTGAACTGCGTTCCATGTCCAGCGGCGACCAGGTGGTGCGGGCGATGATGTTGTCGTCCGTCAGGCTGGGGGTGAACCTGCGATAGAAGCCGAGGTTGTAGTCCGCCACCTCCTCCTTGATCTCGTCCCAGCGGGCGGCGCCGCCGTCTTCCAGCTTATAGGGCGCCATGGTGATGGCGTGCCAGATTCCCGCGCCGGGCGGCGCGCGGCTGGGGTCGGCATGGGTTTCGTCGCTGCCGCCGGTCAACGGGCGCTTGGGCATGCGGCCACGGCGCAGGCAATCGAAATCGTCCAGCATCTCCGTCAGGCTGTCGAACGTGTAATATTCCAGCATGGTGGCGGTCGCCACCTCCGGCCCCGCATAGAAGGTGGCCTGCTTCTTCAGATCATAGTGGCTGACGAACAGGCTGAAGGTGGAGGTGTTCACCCGCTCCGCCCGCTTCACCACCTTGTCCTCGACATTGGCGCCCAAGAACGTGCGGAGGCGATGGGGGTGGATGGCGGCGATGACGCCGTCCCTGCCCGACACGATCTCCCCATCCGCCAGTTGCAGGCCGGTCGCCTTGCCGCCGGAGACGATGACCTTGGTCACCTCCGCGTTCAGGCGGATCTCGCCGCCATAATGCTCGACGCAGCGCACCAGCGCGTCGGTCAGCCCGCCGCTGCCGCCCACGGGCTGGGAGACGCCGTAGGTGTGGATGATGCCCGGCATCAGGTAGATGCCCATGCCCGTGCCCAGTTCGTCCGGCATCTGCAGGTTCTCGGTCACCAGCTTCAGCAGGTGCATCTTGACGCGCGGATGCTCAAACGCGCTGTCGATGATGTCGACGCTGCTGCGGCTCATGGCATCGAGCATCTCCCGGCCTTCCTCGCTCTGGTCCAGCATGGCGATGAAGGCGCCCATGGGCAGCGGCGGGGCGTAAAGACCGGAGACGAACATGGGCAGCATGGCCATGCTGCGGACGGCGAAGGCGCGGTAGGTGTCGGCGTCCTTGGCCGAGAACTTGGCGATCTCGGCGCACGCCCGGTCCAGATCCTTATAGGTGATCAGGAAGCTTTGATCGTTGAATATGCTGGCGTAGGGCACGTCGGAATAATTGTACTTCAACCCGAATTTGGAGAAGAGGCCCAGCTCGTCCTCCGTGATCATGGGGTTACCCTGGATCATGATGTGGACGCTGGAATGCAGGTCGTGGCGGTAGCCGGGGGTGTTCAGTTCCCGCGTCACCACGCCACCGCCGGGCCAGGCCTGGCGTTCCACAACCAGCACCTTTTTGCCCGCCTTGGCCAGGTAGGCCGCGGCCACCAGGCCGTTGTGACCCGCGCCCATGACAACGACGTCGTATGTGCCCGACATCTTAATCCTCCCTAGTAACGTTCTGATTTGTCAGAGGCCTTCCGCGACCATGGCGCGGAAGGGGGCGATGCCCGGCACGTGTGTGCTGGTGCCGCCGTCCACCACCAGGCACTGCCCGGTGACATAGCGCGCCTCGTCCGACGCCAAGTAGGCCACGGCATGGGCCAGGTCCTCCGGCCGCCCCAGGTAGGGCGTCAGGGTCTCGGACTCCACGATCTCGCGCAGTCGGGCCGGCAGGTTCTCCAGGGCGGCGGCCGACAGGGTCAGGCCGGGCAGCACGGCGTTGCAGCGCACGCCGCGCTTGCCGTGGCTGGCGGCGATGGAGCGGGTCAGCTGGATGACCGCCGCCTTGGAGGCGCTGTAGGCCGCCTGGATGATGTGACCCTGCAGGGCGAGGTTGGAGGCGGTGTTGATGATGACACCGCCGACCTCCCGGCCCTCGCCCGCCTTCACCAGATGCGGCAGGGCATGCTTGCAGGCCAGCATGGTGCCACGCAAGTTGACGGTGAATGTACGGTCCCAGACCTCCAGGTCCATGGTCTCGATGTCAGCGTCGCGCAGGCCCATGGACAGGTCGGCGGCATTGTTGTCCAGGATGTCCAGCCGGCCAAACGTGCCGACCGCCGTCTCGATCAGGGCGCGGATGGAGGCCTCGTCGGCCAGGTCCAGGCGCACCGCCAGGGCCCGGCCGCCGATGTCGGTGATGCGGGCGGCCACCGCCTGGGCCGGCTCCAGCGCGATATCGGCCAGCACCACGGCGGCGCCACGCTCGGCCAACAGGATGGCGGTGGCGGCGCCAATGCCGCCGGCGGCACCGGTGACGATGGCCACCTTATTTGCCAAGGGATTGAAAATATTCCGCGTTTCCATGAGGTGCCGCTCCCGCCGGCCGATCTTGATCTGGTCGGCGGCAGGCTAAGGGCAGTGCGGATCACGCGGAAGACGGCACCTTTTTGTGCCCTATCCATTCCGGGCAATGTCTTATAAACGGGATGAACGCCGAATGGACGGGGATGGAATGACGAAGCCCAAGAAGGCGGCCGTGGATGTGGCGGCGGAGTTGGCGCGCGTGGCGCGGGCGCTGAACGTGGCCGACCTGGACGACCACCCCGGCGGCGGTCGGCTGGCGGCCATGGTGCGCAGCATGGCCACGGACGGTCGTGGGCGGGAGGATCCCATCCGGGAGATCTTCGGCCGCCTGGGTGACAAATGGAGCACGCTGCTGCTGTTGCTGCTGGGCGCCGGCCCCTTCCGGCATGCCACCCTGCGCCGCCTGGTGGGCGCCGTCACCGATGAGGCCCGCATATCCCAGCGCATGCTGACCCTGCGCCTACGCTCGCTGGAGCGCGACGGCCTGGTGGAGCGGCGGGTCACCCCCACCGTGCCGCCCCAGGTGGAATACGCCCTGACCGACCTGGGCCGGGACCTGCTGGCCCAGGTGGAGGGACTGATGGCATGGGTACGGCGCCACCATGACGCCGTCTTGGCGGCCCGCGCCCGCTTCCACGACAGCGGGCCGGAGGATTAGAGCGGGACTTTATGCCGGGCGATAGGTCGAGAGGAAATCTGCCGGAGAGAGAATGGGCACTCCCTGATAGGAGCCCAAAGCCAGCAGGTGCTTCTTGTCACCACTGACAATACAGGTGGCCCGACCATCCACGGCCAAAGCCAGGAACATATTGTCCTTGGGATCGGGAGAAGCCGTGGCGATGCTGGTCACATCCACGAAAGACAGCAATGTGCCCACCATTCCCAGATATTCCATGCGCTGATCTTCGGTGCCGAGTTTCAACGCGAACCGGGAAGATGCAAGCTTGGCGGCCAGTTCCGCATAAGTCTCGTCGGAAGCAATAACAATGCCTTGTTCAACGGCCAGATCAATTGCCTGGGACGCCGTTCCCTGCCGAGTAGCGAATGCGCTAAGGAATACATTGGTGTCTATGACAACGCGTATCATTTCGCGTTGCGGGCTTCTTCATCCTCTTCCTCCAAGAGGCGCATAATATCCTCTTCAGTCAGCCCTTCCGCAGCAGTACGGGCACTTACAGCGGTCGATATTTCGTGCATCTTGGCTAGGGCTGACTTCTTGTCCGTCGGCGCATCTTCCACGGTAATCGTGAATCGCTGGCCTGGCCGCAAGCCGGTCCGGCGCACGGCTTGGGGGAAGGTCTGAAGGGTGACACCTGTCACAACCCGTTCCATGACTGGTTCCTTGATCGCCACTGTCCCAATAAGCCGCCATGTTGGTAGATGGGGCCGTTACAGTCCAGTCGACTGAATATAGGCCCGGGGGACGGACGCGTCAAACCGCCCTCCCCGCTCAAGATTCCCCTACTCCGCCGCCTGGGCCGTGCCCCCCAAATCCGCCTCCCGCGCCGCCGCGCACATTTGGTCGACCACCCAGGCCAGGGCATGATCCTGGCTTTGGATGCGATGCCACTGCACCGACATCCGCACCTTGGGCATGTCGAAGGGCACCGGCGCGATCTTCAGCGGCAGGGTGGTGGCCAACAGGGTCGCCAGGCGGCGGTGCATGGTGCCGATGCGCCGCGTGCCCAGCAGGAAATGGGCGACGTCGGTGAACGACGGCGCCACCACCTCCACCCGCCGGGTGATCTGGGTGGTGCGGGCGAACCAATTTTCGAAGGTTGGCGTGCGCGTGCGACCGTGTGACGCGGTGACATGGCCCAGGCGGGAATAGGTCTCGTGGTCGATCACCCGGTCGAACTGGTCGTTGCCGGCCCAGGCGACGACAACATAGTCGTCCTCGAACAACAGGCGGCTGGGGTGGTCGGGCGACGTGTACTGCTCCGCCGTGATCAGCAGATCCACTTCCGCCTTTTCCAGCCGATCCACCGGCGCGTCCTCCAGGGCCGCGACGTCGAAGATCATGCCCGGCGCCTGGTCCGCGATGCGGCGGATGGTGTCGGCCAGCAGCACGCGGATCATGTAATCGGACGCCAGGATGGTAACCTGGCGGGCTGATTCCACCGGCACGAACATCGACTGGCC
>NZ_BACU01000507.1 GCF_000333275.1 Azospirillum sp. B4
CGCAGCCGTCAGCGACGTCTTGCCATGGTCAACGTGACCGATCGTGCCGATGTTGCAGTGCGGCTTGGTGCGCTCGAATTTCGCCTTGGCCATGGTCCTATCCGCCTTTGCCTGACAGTCTGAGTTAAGCTTGGTTTCGCGTGGGGCCGTGTACTGGAGCGGGTGAAGGGAATCGAACCCTCGTCGTAAGCTTGGAAGGCTTCTGCTCTACCATTGAGCTACACCCGCCTAAGTCTGTGCCGCCCCACACCCCGGAACTGCTTCGCGCACGCGGGGAGCCAGTAAACCCACCCCTCATCGTCTGGGGGGCGGTTTTACCGGCAAGATGGTGGAAGGGGTAGGATTCGAACCTACGTACGCTAACGCGGGCAGATTTACAGTCTGCTGCCTTTAACCACTCGGCCACCCTTCCGTGCGCCGCGTGTCCGACCGGGGTCGAAAACGGTGGACAGGTGGGTAGGCGTTTCGACCCCCTCCTGTCAACGGGGAAATGTTGGTCTGGTGAAAAGAGATGGAGGCAACCGTGCCATGCCCGCTGAAAGCAGTGGCAAGCCTGCACCGCTTGGCGCTAAGGATGGCATCATGAAGCGATCTGGATTTCCGAACCAGGGCGGTTCCCGCACCGGCGGCAACGGCCCCACCTCCCCCCGCCCGTCCCGCGACGGCGGCCGCCCCGGCGCCACCGCGCCCAAGGCAGCCCCTGCCAAAGCGCCGGGCGAGCGCACGCGCACGCAGGAGGCGCGCGCCGAGAGCCGCCCCCACGGCAAGAAGCCGGCCCCCAAGCCCGGGCTGCTGTATGGCCAGCATCCGGTTGTGGCGGCCTGGACCAACCCGGAACGGCGGTGCAAGACGCTGATGGCCACACCCGCCGGCCTTGATCTGATGACCGAGGCCTTCGCCCAGGCCAAGGCCGCCGGCGTCGCCCGGCCCGAACCCATGGTGGTGGAGCGCGAGGCGCTGGACCGCCTGCTGCCCGCCGGCGCCGTGCACCAGGGCCTGGTGCTGGACGCCAGCCCCCTGCCCGACCTGGACGTGCCCGACGTGGTGCGCGCCTGTGGCGAGACCGATATGGTGGTGGTGCTGGACCAGGTGACCGACCCGCACAACGTCGGCGCCATCCTGCGCTCCGCCGCCGCCTTCGGCGCCAAGGCCGTCATCGTCCAGGACAGGCACGCGCCGGAGGTGACGGGCGTGCTGGCCAAGACGGCGTCGGGTGCCCTGGAGGTGGTGCCCCTGGTGCGGGTCACCAACCTGTCGCGCGCGCTGACGGAACTGCAGGACGGCGGCTTCTTCTGCGTGGGCCTGGCCGAATCGGGGCCTAAGCCGCTGCATGGCCTGGATTTCCCAGGGCGCGTGGCCGTGGTGATGGGCTCGGAGGGCGACGGATTGCGCCGCCTGACCATGGAACGCTGCGACGCCCTGGCCCATTTGCCCACCCGGCCACCCATCGGTAGCCTGAATGTGTCGAACGCCGCCGCCGTGGCGCTTTACGAGGTCGCGCGGCGACGCTAAGGTCTGCCCGCGCCGCCTTCCGGGGCGGCCCCTGGGGCGCCGGCTTAGCTCAGTTGGTAGAGCAACCGCCTTGTAAGCGGTAGGTCGCGAGTTCAAGTCTCGCAGCCGGCACCAGTCCGCCCCCCTGGGAGGCCGGGCATCGTCCATACCGGGCGATTCGTCACCTGATCACATAGGGCTTGTGGCCCAAGTCCAGGCCGACGTTGCCCTCGGGCACGTCGTTGAAGCTGCGGTAGCGGCCGCCGCCGGGGCCACCGACATATTCCGCCAACGCGTCATCCATCACGTAATAGATCGCCTGCGACCGGTAGATGTAATAGCCGTCCCGGCAATGGAGGCGGTCAGCACCAG
>NZ_BACU01000506.1 GCF_000333275.1 Azospirillum sp. B4
GGCCAGGGCTTCCTGGCTGAAGCTGGCCTTGCCCACACCGGCGTGGACGATACCGGTCTTCTCGGCGCGGAACTCAACCGAGCCGCCCTTGGCGGACTTCACGGCTTCGCCGACGTTCATCGTCACGGTGCCCAGCTTCGGGTTCGGCATCAGGCCGCGCGGGCCCAGCACCTTACCCAGACGGCCGACCAGGGCCATCATGTCCGGGGTGGCGATGCAGCGGTCGAAGTTCATCTCGCCCGCCTGGATCTTCTCGGCCAGGTCTTCCGCACCCACCAGTTCGGCGCCGGCGGCCTCGGCCTCGGCGGCCTTGGGACCACGGGCGAACACGGCGACGCGAACGGTCTTGCCGGTGCCGTTGGGCAGCTGGACCATGCCGCGGACCATCTGGTCGGCATGACGCGGGTCGATGCCCAGGTTCATGGCGATTTCGACGGTCTCGTCGAACTTGGCGGTGGCGTTGCCCTTCACCGACTGGACGGCCTCGTCCAGGGCGTAGAACTTGTTCCGGTCGACGGTGGCGTTAGCCTTCTTGAGACGCTTGCCGGCCATGATCAATCCTCCACCACTTCCAGGCCCATGGAACGGGCCGAGCCGACCAGCATGCTGGCAGCCGCCTCGATGTCGTTCGCGTTCAGGTCCGGCATCTTCGTCTTGGCGATTTCGCGGATCTGCGACATCTTCACCTTGCCCACCGGAGCGCCCTTGCCCACCTGGACGGCGCCCTTGGTGATGCCGGCGGCCTTCTTCAGGAAGTAGGTGTTCGGCGGGGTCTTGGTGACGAACGTGAAGGTACGGTCACCGTAGGCGGTGATCACGACCGGGATGGGCATGCCCTGCTCCAGGTCGGCCGTCTTCGCGTTGAAGGCCTTCACGAATTCCATGATGTTCAGGCCGCGCTGACCCAGGGCCGGACCGATGGGCGGCGACGGGTTGGCCTTGCCGGCCGGCACCTGCAACTTGATATAACCGACGATCTTCTTCGCCATGATACGTCCTCAACAACAATCCGGACGGAACCCCAGCCAAGGGGCGCCACCCGGATCTGCGGGATGCGTGGTTCGGTTCGCCCCATGGACTTCGGTCCTTCGAGAAGGACCTTCGGGCTCGCCTCCCACGCGGGGAATGGGAAGGCGCCCGATCTCCGAGGAGAAGGAGCGCCGTCCCGCTTAAATCTTTTCGACCTGCGCGTATTCGAGCTCGACGGGGGTCGCACGGCCGAAGATGGACACCGCCACCTTGACCCGCGCCTTGTCCTCGTCGACCTCTTCGATGAGGCCGGTGAACGAGGTGAAGGGGCCGTCGATGACGCGAACGTTCTCGCCGACCTCGAAGTGGATGGAGGGCTTCGGCCGCTCAATCCCTTCTTGCACCTGGTTCATGATGCGCAAGGCTTCCGCCTCGCTGATGGGCTGCGGCTTGCCACCGCCCCCCAGGAAACCCGTCACCTTCGGCGCGTTCTTCACCAGGTGCCAGCTCTCGTCCGTCAGCTCCATCTTCACCAGCACGTAGCCGGGGAAGAACTTGCGTTCGGAGTTGATCTTGGCGCCGCGGCGCACCTCCACGACCTCTTCGGTCGGGACCAGGATTTCCTCGAACTGATCTTCCAGGCCCTTCTGGGCGGCCTTCTCACGAATGGACTGAGAGACCTTCTTTTCGAACCCGGAATAAACGTGAACGACGTACCAACGCGCGGCCATGACTTAGCCTCCGATACCAAAAACGAGGCGGACAGCGAACGCGATGATCTGATCGACCGCCAGGAAGAACAGAGACGCGACGATAACCATGAGGAACACCATCCAGGTGGAGATGACCGTTTCCTTGCGGGTCGGCCACGTCACCTTGGCGATCTCACGGCGCACTTCGCGCGCAAACTGGGCAGGACTGGTCTTCGCCATAAGGGCTACGCCACCACGTTCAGAGCTACTCGTCATCACTGCGTCGGCATTGCTGCCGTCACCGGCCCCGAGGGCCACCCGGACAGGGTATTCAGCGAGGCGACGTGGCAGGAGTGGAGGGGATCGAACCCCCAACCCCCGGTTTTGGAGACCGGTGCTCTACCAATTGAGCTACACTCCTACGTCACCGTCGGCGGCTTGCCGCGTCACGGAGCGCCGGTTTATTCACCAATCCAGACCGCTTGTCCAGAAAAATAAATCAGGTGCGGGACGGAAGCGCGCGCGGCGCGGGACGCCCCCTCCTGGGACGACAACCGGACGGTCCCGGCCCACCGGCCGGAGGGTCCAGATGCCGGCGGCTGGAGCACGTGAGGGCCCTGTTTCCCCCATCTATAGGGCGTCCTGCCGGGCCGCTGGGAAGGACATCAGCCCGGCAAGACGCCCTGGGTCACGAAATGCCCCAGCACCTCGTCCAGGGCGATGATGGACACCCCGACGTCGGGTCTGACGCCAGACCGTGGCACGATGGGGTGCAGGCATGACCAATAGGCATAGGGCTGGACCGTGCCAAACAGCGCGTGGGTGGGCACGCCCAGCGACGCGGCGACGTTCATAATTCCCGAATCGGTGCAGAACGCCATGTCACACGCGGCGAGCAGGCCCATGACCTCCCGCAGTGGCTGGCCGATCAGGGGCAGCGGCCGCGCGACCTGGCAGGCCCGGATCACGCCCTGCACCAGGGGGGCCTCCGCCTGGGTGGCAAAAATGAACTGCGTGGTCCGCCCCGCCCCGTGCAGCCGATCCAGGACGGCCGCCATGCGGTCCGCCGGCCACACCCGGTTGGGATCGGCCGAGCCCACCGCCACGGCCGTCCAAGGCCGCGGTAGATGGGCGTAGGGCGCGGCAGCGGCGGCAGGTGCCCCAGGGGGCAGCAACAGTTCCGGCGCCCCCTCCAGGGCCAAGCCCAGGCGTTCGAGCAGGATGGCGGCGCAGCCCAGCCGTTGGGCGTGAAGGTGGCGGATGCTGCGACCATCGGGAATGAGGCCTGCGTTCAGGAAAAAGGTTTGCAGGCGGGAACCGTAGCCGGCCACGTCCTTGATGCCCGCCAGGCGGGCGGCGGCAGCGTAGCGCCAGGACGCGCCCAAGATGACCGCGCGCTTGTAGCGACCCGACCGCATCAAGCGCGCCATGTCGAACAGGACCAGGGCCCGCCGCGCATTCTCGCCAACGGCGTTCCGGCGCGCCTTGCCCGCACCGCCGCCGGCGCCCCCCTGGTCGCGCCCCCCTTGGTCGCGCCCCCCATGGTCGCGCCGAGTCAGCGCCGCGCTGGCGTAGCCGTGGCGCCGTATGGCCCCGGCATGGCGGAACACATAGTCGGTGCCGGCGAACACCGCTTCAGTGGGGAAGTTTTCAAGGGTGATGAGGTCGATGCCGCCGTTCTCATCCGCCCGCGCCAGCCCTTTCAGCGCGGGAATCAACTGGACCATGTCGCCCAAACCGGGCAGCGGCTGAACCACCACGGTCCGGGCCGGGCCGGGCGGCCGGCGGTGAGCCGGCAAACTTCTCCACTCCGTCATTCGTCATAACTCCAAAGACCTAGGTCAATTGGAGGGTTTCACGGAGCGGGCGGGGACAAGCCGTCGCGAAATGGAGGAGCGGGGGGTGCGACAAGTAAACCGCCGGGCACGACATCAACCGCATTGCCCGAATGCCGAAAAGGCGGCGCCCCAGAGGGACGCCGCCTTACGGTACTTCAAAGCCCGTTTGAGGGCTTAGGCGATGATCTTGGCGACCACGCCGGCGCCGACGGTGCGGCCGCCTTCACGGATGGCGAAGCGCAGGCCTTCGTCCATGGCGATGGGGGCGATCAGCTCCACGGTCACCTGCACGTTGTCGCCCGGCATCACCATCTCGGTGCCTTCCGGCAGCGAGACCATGCCCGTCACGTCCGTGGTGCGGAAGTAGAACTGGGGACGGTAGTTGGTGAAGAACGGGGTGTGACGGCCGCCTTCTTCCTTCGTCAGGATGTAGGCCTCGGCCACGAACTTGGTGTGCGGGGTGATCGAGCCGGGCTTGGCCAGGACCTGGCCGCGCTCGACGTCCTCACGCTTCGTGCCGCGCAGCAGCGCGCCGATGTTGTCGCCAGCCTGGCCCTGGTCCAGCAGCTTGCGGAACATCTCGACGCCGGTGACGGTCGTCTTCACCGTGGCCTTCAGGCCGACGATCTCGATTTCCTCACCCACCTTCACGATGCCGCGCTCGACACGGCCGGTCACCACGGTGCCGCGGCCGGAGATCGAGAACACGTCTTCGATCGGCATCAGGAAGGGCTTGTCAACCGGACGCTCCGGCTGCGGGATGTAGGCGTCGACCTGCTTCATCAGCTCCAGGATGGCGTCATGGCCGATCTCGGGGCTGCGGTTCTCCAGGGCGCACAGGGCGGAGCCCTTCACGATCGGAATGTCGTCCCCGGGGAAGTCGTAGCTGCTCAGCAGCTCGCGCACTTCCAGCTCCACCAGCTCCAGCAGCTCGGGGTCGTCGACCATGTCGACCTTGTTCATGAACACCACCAGCGCGGGCACGCCGACCTGGCGGGCCAGCAGGATGTGCTCGCGGGTCTGCGGCATCGGGCCGTCGGCG
>NZ_BACU01000505.1 GCF_000333275.1 Azospirillum sp. B4
TGGTGGAGCTTCAGCTCCGGGCCCCGACGATGACCGAACGGCCGGAGTAGTCGACGCGCTTGCCCAGCAGGTTCTGACGGAAGCGGCCCTGCTTGCCCTTCAGCATGTCGCTGATGGACTTCAGGGGACGCTTGTTGGCGCCGGTGATGACGCGGCCACGGCGGCCGTTGTCGAACAGGGCGTCGACAGCCTCCTGCAGCATGCGCTTCTCGTTGCGCACGATGATGTCCGGCGCGCGCAGCTCAATCAGCCGCTTCAGGCGGTTGTTACGGTTGATGACGCGGCGGTACAGGTCGTTCAGATCGGACGTGGCGAAACGGCCGCCGTCCAGAGGGACCAGCGGGCGCAGTTCCGGCGGAATGACCGGGACGACGTCCAGGATCATCCACTCCGGACGCGAGCCGGACTCCAGGAAGGCCTCGATCAGCTTCAGGCGCTTGACCAGCTTCTTGCGCTTGGCCTCGCTGGAAGTCTCCTTCAGCTCCTCGCGGACGGTCTTCATCTCCTCTTCCATGTCGATGGCGGAGAGAAGGACCTTGATGGCCTCGGCGCCGATGGACGCGGTGAAGGCGTCCTCGCCGTACTCGTCCTGGGCCTGGATGTACTCCTCCTCCGACAGAAGCTGGTGCAGCTTCAGCGGGGTCAGGCCGGGCTCGGTGACGACGTAGTTCTCGAAGTACAGGACCCGTTCCAGATCCTTCAGCGTCATGTCCATGAGCAGGCCGATGCGGCTCGGCAGGCTCTTCAGAAACCAGATGTGCGCGACGGGCGAGGCCAGCTCGATGTGGCCCATGCGCTCGCGCCGGACCTTGGCCAGCGTCACTTCGACGCCGCACTTCTCGCAGATGATGCCGCGGTACTTCATGCGCTTGTACTTGCCGCACAAGCACTCGTAGTCCTTGATCGGGCCGAAGATGCGGGCGCAGAACAGGCCGTCGCGCTCCGGCTTGAAGGTCCGGTAGTTGATGGTCTCGGGCTTCTTGATCTCACCGAACGACCACGACCGGATGCGTTCCGGGCTGGCGATCGAGATGCGGATCTGATCGAAGCTCTGCGGCCCCTGCACCTGGCCGATAATGTTCATCAACTCATTCATAAGCCGTCTCCCCTGGGAAGGGCTGGGAATTCAATTGGGTACGGACCGGGTGGCCGCGAACCGGGACGGGCAAGCGCCCCCGGGGAAGTTCCCCGAGGGCGCCGCCTAATCGACCGGTGATCAGTAGGAGCGCTCGTTCAGCTCCACGTTCAGGCCCAGGGACCGCAGTTCCTTGACCAGCACGTTGAAGCTTTCCGGAATGCCGGCCTCGAAGTTGTCGTCGCCACGGACGATGGCTTCGTAGACCTTGGTGCGGCCGGACACGTCGTCCGACTTCACCGTCAGCATTTCCTGCAGCGTGTAGGCGGCGCCGTAAGCTTCCAGCGCCCAGACCTCCATTTCACCGAAGCGCTGGCCACCGAACTGGGCCTTGCCGCCCAGCGGCTGCTGGGTGACCAGGCTGTACGGACCGATGGAGCGCGCGTGGATCTTGTCGTCCACCAGGTGGTGCAGCTTCAGCATGTAGATGTAGCCCACGGTGACGCGGCGGTCGAACGCCTCGCCCGTGCGGCCGTCGGTCAGGACCATCTGGCCCGAGCTGTCGATGCCGGCCTCCGTCAGCATGCGGACGATGTCGTCCTCCCGCGCGCCGTCGAAGACGGGGGTCGCGAAGGGGATGCCGCGCCGCAGGTTGCCGGCCAGCTCCAGCACCTCACCATCGGTCAGGTCGCTCACCTCCTCGGTGTAGGCGGCCTCGCCGTAGATGTGCTTCATGCGGTCCTTGATGTTCTCAAGGACGGGAGCCTTGGCCTCCGGCTCGGCGTGGCGCATCTGGTCCAGCATCTGGCCGATCTGCTTGCCGAGGTTGGCCGAAGCCCAGCCCAGGTGGGTCTCCAGGATCTGACCGACGTTCATGCGCGAGGGCACGCCCAGCGGGTTCAGAACGATGTCGACCGCCTGGCCGTCGGCCAGGTAGGGCATGTCCTCGATGGGCAGGATGCGGCTGATCACACCCTTGTTGCCGTGACGGCCGGCCATCTTGTCGCCGGGCTGCAGCTTGCGCTTCACCGCCACGAAGACCTTGACCATCTTCATGACGCCGGGCGGCAGCTCATCGCCGCGCTGCAGCTTCTCGACCTTGTTCTCGAACCGCTCCTGCAGCTTCTGGATGCTCTCGTCGAACACCCGGCCGTAGGCCTCCACGTTCTCCATGATCTGGTCGTTGGCGACCGCGATCTGGCGCCACTGGCCGCGCGACAGGCCGGACAGCAGCTCTTCGGTGATGACCTCGCCCGACTTGATGCCGCGCGGAGCGGACAGGACGGACTGGCCGACCAGCGTTTCCCTCAGGCGGGTGTAGAAGCTGCGCTCCAGGATCCCCTTCTCGTCGTCGCGGTCCTTGGCCAGCTTTTCGATCTCGGCCCGCTCGATCGCCAGCGCGCGCTCGTCCTTGTCGACGCCGCGGCGGGAGAAGACGCGGACCTCGACCACCGTGCCGGTGACGCCCGGCGGCAGGCGCATGGACGTGTCGCGCACGTCGCTGGCCTTTTCACCGAAGATGGCGCGCAGCAGCTTCTCTTCCGGGGTCATCGGGCTTTCGCCCTTCGGCGTCACCTTGCCCACCAGGATGTCGCCCGGCTTCACCTCGGCACCGATGTAGACGATGCCCGCCTCGTCGAGGTTCTTTAGAGCCTCTTCGCCGACGTTGGGGATGTCGCGGGTGATTTCCTCCTGGCCCAGCTTGGTGTCGCGGGCCATGACCTCGAACTCCTCGATGTGGATCGAGGTGAAGACGTCATCGCGCACGATGCGCTCGGAGATCAGGATCGAGTCTTCGAAGTTGTAGCCGTTCCAGGGCATGAACGCGACCAGCACGTTGCGGCCCAGGGCCAGCTCGCCCAGGTCGGTCGAGGGGCCGTCGGCGATGATGTCGCCCTTCTGCACCCGGTCGCCCACCTTCACCAGCGGACGCTGGTTGATGCAGGTGTTCTGGTTGGAGCGCTGGAACTTCAACAGGTTGTAGATATCGACGCCAGGGGCGCCCGCGTCCGTGTCGCCGGTCGCGCGCACGACGATGCGGGTGGCGTCGATCTGGTCGATGACGCCGGCGCGGCGGGCGGCGATGGCCACGCCCGAGTCACGGGCCACCGTCGCTTCCATGCCGGTACCGACCAGGGGCGAGTCCGCCTTGATCAGCGGCACGGCCTGACGCTGCATGTTGGAGCCCATCAGCGCGCGGTTGGCGTCGTCGTTCTCGAGGAACGGGATCAGCGCCGCGGCGACGGACACCAGCTGCTTCGGCGACACGTCGATCAGGTCGATCATGTCCGAGCGGGTCATCATGTATTCGCCACCCTTACGGCAGCTGATGAGCTCGTCCATGAAGCGGTTGTCGGCGTCCAGCGTGGCGTTGGCCTGCGCCACCATGTAGCGGCCTTCCTCCATGGCGGAGAGGTAGACCACCTCGTTGGTGACGCGCTTGTCCACCACCTTGCGGTAGGGGCTCTCGATGAAGCCGTACTGGTTCACGCGGGCGTAGGTCGCCAGCGAGTTGATCAGACCGATGTTCGGACCTTCGGGGGTCTCAATCGGGCAGATGCGGCCGTAGTGGGTCGGGTGCACGTCGCGGACTTCGAAGCCCGCGCGCTCACGGGTCAGACCGCCCGGCCCCAGGGCCGAGAGACGACGCTTGTGGGTGATTTCCGACAGCGGGTTGGTCTGGTCCATGAACTGCGACAGCTGCGAGGAGCCGAAGAATTCACGCACCGCAGCCGCCGCCGGCTTGGCATTGATCAGGTCGTGCGGCATGACCGTGTCGATCTCGACCGAGCTCATGCGCTCGCGGATCGCGCGCTCCATGCGCAGCAGGCCGACGCGGTACTGGTTCTCCATCAGCTCGCCGACGGAGCGGACGCGACGGTTGCCCAGGTGGTCGATGTCGTCGATCTCGCCACGACCGTCCTTCAGCTCGACCAGGAGCTTCAGGATGGCCAGGATGTCGTCCTTGCGCAGGACGCGCATCTGGTCATCGGTCTGGAAGCCCAGGCGCGCGTTCATCTTCACGCGGCCCACGGCCGACAGGTCGTAGCGCTCGCTGTCGAAGAACAGGCCACTGAACAGCGCTTCCGCGCTTTCCAGCGTGGGCGGCTCGCCGGGGCGCATGACGCGGTAGATGTCGATCAGCGCGTCCTCACGGCTGGCGTTACGGTCCGCCGCCATGGTGTTGCGGATGTAGGCGCCGACGTTCAGGTGGTCGATGGCCAGGACCGGCACCTCGTCCACGCCGAACTTCTCCAGCTTCTCCAGGGCGGCGGTGGTGATCTCGTCACCCGCCTCGAAGATCACTTCGCCGGTCAGCTCGTTGATGATGTCGATGGCGAGGTAGCGGCCGGCCAGCTCCTCGGTCGGCACCTTCACCTCTTCCAGGCCACCCTCCTGCAGCTTCTTCAGCACGCGGGGGGTCATCTTGGTCTCGCGCTGCAGCAGCACCTCGCCCGTGCGGGCGTCGATGAGGTCGGAGGCCAGCTTGACGCCCTTCATGCGCTCGGCGACGAAGGGGGTCTTCCAGCCATCGCCGGCGCGGGAATAGGTGATGGTGTCGTAGAAGGCGGCGAGCATCTCCTCCTTGGACATGCCCTGGGCCTCGTACGGGGCCAGGCCACGCCCTTCCTTCGCGCGCTGCGCCCGCAGCTGCTGCGTATCGGCGCCATCCAGCGCGAACAGCAGGGTGGTGGCGGGCAGCTTGCGGCGGCGGTCGATGCGGACGTAGACGAGGTCCTTGGCATCGAACTCGAAGTCCAGCCAGGAGCCGCGGTACGGGATCACGCGGGCGGCGAACAGGTACTTGCCCGACGAATGGGTCTTGCCCTTGTCGTGGTCGAAGAACACGCCCGGCGACCGGTGCATCTGGCTGACGATGACGCGCTCGGTGCCGTTGATGACGAAGGTGCCGTTGGCCGTCATCAGGGGCATGTCGCCCATGTAGACGTCCTGTTCCTTGATGTCGCGGATCGACTTCAGGCCCGTGTCCTCGTCCATGTCGAAGACGGTCAGGCGCAGGGTCACCTTCAGGGGCGCGGCGAAGGTCATGCCGCGCTGCTGGCATTCCTCCACGTCGTACTTGGGCTGTTCAAGCTCGTACTTAACGAAGTCGAGCACGGCACGGTCGGAGAAGTCCTTGATCGGAAAGACCGACTTGAACACTTCCTGAAGACCCAGGTTGGCCCGCTTCTCGGGCACCGTGTCCATTTGAAGGAAGTGGTCGTAGGAGCTCCGCTGAACCTCGATGAGGTTCGGCATGCGGGTCACTTCGGGAATGCGCCCGAAGCTCTTGCGAATACGCTTACGTCCCGTGAACGACTTGGCCATGAAATGCGCCTCTCGTGAACTAGGCCCGGGTCAACTGCGCCGGCCGAATTGGATGTGACGGCAAGCGAAACAAACGCAAATAGGCGCGTCCGGCACCACCCCTCAGGGGCGGCGGCCGGCCGGCGCCAAATCACTCAAACCGCCCTTCCCGCTCCAAATCCCATGCAAGGAACCTTCTTCGGGAAGAAACTGGAGGACCACCATACGCCATCCTCCAGAAAAAGGCGACAGCGCCGGGCGGCGGTCCCCCATATGGGGAGTGCCGCCGTCCAGCGCCATCTTTTTTTCAGAAACGCCCACAGGGGATCGTTTCTTACTTCACCTCGACCTTCGCGCCGGCGTCTTCCAGCTGCTTCTTAATCTTAGCAGCTTCGTCCTTCGTGGCGCCTTCCTTCACGGTCTTCGGCGCACCCTCGACCAGGTCCTTGGCCTCCTTCAGGCCCAGGCTGGTGATGGCGCGGATTTCCTTAATCACGTTGATCTTCTTGTCGCCGGCGTCGGCGAGGATCACGGTGAATTCGGTCTGCTCTTCGGCGGGAGCGGCGGCTTCAGCGGCCGGGCCGGCGACGGCGGCAACGGCGACGGGAGCAGCGGCGGAAACGCCCCACTTCTCTTCCAGCAGCTTCGACAGCTCGGCGGCCTCGATGACGGTCAGAGCGGACAGCTCTTCAACCAGCTTTTCCAGCTTGGACATGGATGTTCTCCTAAATCAGGTCTTGTCTTGGGATTTACGAAAAGTACGCGAGGCTCAGGCCGCCTCGCCCTTCTTGGCATAAGCCGACAGCACGCGCGCAACCTGGCCACCGGGCGCCTGGAGCACACCGGCGATGCGGGTGGCGGGCGTCTGGAGCATGCCAAGCAGGCGACCACGCAGTTCTTCGATGGACGGGAGCTTCGAGAGAGCCTCGATGCCCTTGTCGTCCAGGACGGTGCTGCCCATGCCGCCGCCAATGATCTTGAACTTGTCATTGGCCTTGGCATAAGCGATCGCAACCTTCGCGGCCGCGACCGGATCGCTGGAATAAGCGATGGCGGTCACGCCGACGAACAGGTCGTCCAGCTTTTCGAACTGGGTGCCCTTCAGGGCGATACGGGCGAGCCGATTCTTGGTCACCTTGAAGCTTGCGCCAGCGGCCCGCATCTTGCGGCGCAGGTCCGTCACTTCGGCGACCGTCATGCCCGACTGGCGGGTCACGACGACCAGGGAAGTGGCGGAGAGCGCCTGATGCAGAGCAGCGATGGTCGCTTGCTTTTCTGTGCGATCCACGGTTCGCCTCCTAACAACTGGGACAGACGGGCGGGTCACGCCCTTCTTCCCGGTCCAAATGTGGCCTCGGCCCCTCCCCGCGAACGGGGTTCATCCGAAACCGGTGAACCTGCCCCAGAAGCGACAAGCCATCCAATCCAAGCGGGCGGGAAATCCCGTCCACCCGGTCAACACGCTTGGCGACTCCCGTCTATGCCGGCATTCATTAAGCCGCCCCGGACGTCATCCCCTGGAAGGGCAATCGGTACCGGCTTGGCGCCCGCAGTCTTGGACAGGGTTTGGAAGGACGGATCGCTCCGGCCCTCCGCCGACCGCACCGTCCGCTCCCATACGGGAACGGACGGCTTGGGCGGTAACTCTTGCAGCCCTTGGCGTACCCTTACGCCGTGATGGCGGCGAACAGGGCGGCGACGTCGAGCTTCAGGCCCGGGCCCATGGAGGAGCTCAGGCTGACCTTTTCGATGTA
>NZ_BACU01000504.1 GCF_000333275.1 Azospirillum sp. B4
AGCGGTGAGCTCAGGCTGTCGCGCGCCCGCGCAACCTCCGGCACCAGCACGTTCTCCATGCCGAAGATCACCGGGCTGGCCATGGCGACGATGGTGGCCAGGGCCACCAGGGTGGCCGCACCCTGGGCGTCGTCGTGCCAGGCGAGCAGCCACAGGAACCATTGGGTGGACAGGGCCGCCAGCAGGTTGGCGCCCAGCACCGGGGCGCCCAGGCGCCAATGGGCGGAGACTTCCATGCGCAGGCTGCCGGCGGCCCGGCGCCAGGCGGTGCCCAGGCGCAGGGCTATCGGCAGGGTCGCCAAAGTGGAGGCTGCCGCCACCAGCAGGAACACGCCCGCGATGCCCAGGTGCTGCCCCAGGGCCAGCGCGGCGGCCAGGGGCGGCAGATAGCGGAGGGCGTCCAGACCGATCAGCGCCGGGTGGCGGCCCCCGGCCAGCAGGCCGCGCCGTACCACCTCTTGGCCCTGCCAGCACACCAGCGCCGCCCCGGCGGCGGGCAGCAGTTCCAGGTGGCCGACGCTGATCGTGGCCCCCGCCAGCAGGGGCAGGAAGGCCAGCGCGCACAGCGGCGTCAGCAGCAGAGCCACGGCCAGCGGACGGTCCTCCGCATCGCCCTGCACCGACAGGGGGTAGGTGACCAGCGCCTGGTGCAGGGTGTTCAGCACCAGGATGAAGGACAGCACGACGGAGTAGGCGCCGTAGTCCGCCGCCGGAAGGGCGCGGGCCAGGGTCACGTTCAGCGCGAAATTGGCCAGGCTGACCAAGGCCTGGTCGGCCAGCCCGCCGGCAAGTCCCAGTCCCGTCCCTTTCACTGTCGCACCCATGACCCGCACCGTCTTCGGGGGGCAGAGTGGTCCCGCCGCCCGCCCGCTGGAAAGCACTATATTTTTCCCGACTGGCGGAATATCGACCCGCCGCCGTCCGTCGTTCTGCCAGGTTTCAGGCGATTGGGGGCGATGACTTGGGTGGAAATACCTCAGACTTGGCATGGGCCGGGCGCGCCGTTCCCGATCCCGCCCCGGACACGCCGTGGGTGCCCCGGGACCAGGGCGACGCCCTCGGTGTTTTCCTGGGGCGCCTGCGCCGGCACGGGTTCCTGGCGGCCGTCCTGTTCCTGGCCAGCGTCGGCGCCGCGGTGACCTTGGCCTTTCTGCTGCCCCCCTATTGGCGGGTGGAGGTGACGGTCATGCCGGTGGCCAAGAGCGGATCGGGCCTGGGCAACCTGGACCTGGGCACGGCGTCCGGCCTGCTCGGCGGTCTGGGCGGCCTGGGTGGGGTGGGCTCGCTGCTGGGCAAGTCATCCTCCAACGAGGATGAGGCCATGGCCGTCCTGGGCTCCCGCGAACTGTTCGACACCTACGCCACCCAGCAGAACCTGCTGCCCGTGCTGTTCGCCAGCAAGTGGGACGCGACGGCCCGGCGCTGGGCGGTGCCGGATGAGGAGGCGCCGACCCTGCGCCGGGGCTTCAAGCTGTTCAACCGCAGCATCCGCGATATCACCCTGGACCGGCGCAGCGGCATCGTCACCCTGGCCATCACCTGGAAGGACCGGGATCTGGCGGTGCGCTGGGCGCGCGACCTGATCGCGCTGACCAACGCCCAGCTGCGCGACCGCGCCATGGCCGACGCCAATCGCAACCTGGCCTATCTGCGCACCGCCATGGCCAACGCCCAGAAGGAGGGCAACAGCAATGCGCTGACCGCCGCCCTGGTCAACGCCTACGAACGCACGCTGCAGAATTATCTGTACGCCACCGGCCAGACGGAATTCGCCTTCCGCGTCATCGACCCGCCCACCGTGCCGGATGTGCGCGAACGGGTGTGGCCCAACCGGCCCCTGTTCCTGGCCCTGGGCGTCATCC
>NZ_BACU01000503.1 GCF_000333275.1 Azospirillum sp. B4
CGTTGACCGTCAGGTCGGATGACGAGATCCGGGACATGGTGGGCGCGCTCAACCGGATGATGGAGAATCTGCGGGCGACGGCCGGGATCGCCGACACGGTGGCCAACGGCGACCTGACGGTGGAGGCCAAGCCCCTGTCCGACAAGGACACGCTGGGCATCGCGCTGAAGCGCATGATCGTCAACCTGCGGGCGACGGCGCAGGTGGCCGACACGGTCGCCGACGGCGACCTGACGGTGGAGGCCAAGCCGCTGTCCGACAAGGATGTCCTGGGTCTGGCGCTGAAGCGCATGGTGGAGAAGCTGCGGGAGGTCGTGGGCGAAGCGACGTCGGCGTCGGAGAACGTGTCGTCGGGCAGCCAGGAGCTGTCGGCGACAGCGGAGGAGCTGTCGCAAGGGGCGACGGAGCAGGCGTCGGCGGCGGAGGAGGCGTCGGCGTCGATGGAGCAGATGGCGGCGAACATCAAGCAGAACGCGGACAACGCCAGCCAGACGGAGAAGATCGCGCGGCAGTCGGCGGTGGACGCGCAGAGCAGTGGGGAGGCGGTGACGCGGGCGGTGCAGGCGATGCGGACGATCGCGGAGAAGATCACGATCGTGCAGGAGATCGCGCGGCAGACGGACCTTCTGGCGCTGAACGCGGCGGTGGAGGCGGCGCGGGCTGGCGAGCACGGCCGGGGCTTCGCGGTGGTGGCGTCGGAGGTGCGCAAGCTGGCGGAGCGCAGCCAGACGGCGGCGGCGGAGATCAGCACGATGTCGTCGCAGACGGTTCAGGCGGCGCAGGAGGCGGGGGAGATGCTGACGCGGCTGGTTCCGGACATCAAGAAGACGGCGGAGCTGGTGGCGGAGATCAGCGCGGCGTGCCGGGAGCAGGACATCGGCGGGGAGCAGATCAACCAGGCGATCCAGCAGCTGGACAAGGTGACGCAGCAGAACGCCAGCGCGTCGGAGCAGATGTCGGCGACGTCGGAGGAACTGGCGGCGCAGTCGGAGCAGTTGCAGGCCAGCATCGCCTACTTCCGCGTGGATGGCCGGGTAGATGGCCGGATGGAGGCCCCGTCGGGCCCCGTGCGGCGGCCGTCCCGGGCGGCGGTGGCCAGCGCCGCCAAACCGGTGCCCGCTTCGGGTGCGGCTGGGCGGCAGGGGGGGCCTCGGGCGGTGAACGGGCACGGGTATAACGGCCGCGCCATCGCGGCGCCGGCGCGCGCCGGCACGGGCCGCAAGGCGGCGGCGGGCGGCTTCGCCCTGGATCTGACCACCGGCGCCGGCGACGCCCGCGACGCCGAATTCGAGAAATACTGAGGTTCCGTGGCTATCATGAACAGCCTGACCGAAACCTCCCGGGAAGCCCAGTTCGTCACGCTCGGCATCGAGCGCGAGGTCTACGCCGTTCCGGTCCAGTCGGTGGTGGAAATCCTGGACATGCGTCCGGTGTTCCGCATCCCCGAAGCCCCGCCCTACCTTGCCGGCCTCATCGACGTGCGCGGCCGTGGCGTCCCGGTGATAGACCTGCGGCTGAAGCTGGGCCTGTCCCCCCGCGCGGCGACCGAACACACCCGCATCCTGGTTCTCGAGGTTCCTATCAACGGTCGGGAAACCGCCCTGGGCCTGATCGCCGACCGCGTGTTCGAGGTCATGCCGCTGGACCTGAGCCAGTTGGAGGCGCCGCCCGACATCGGTGTGGCGTGGCGTTCCGATTACATCCGCGGCGTCGGCCGTCGCGGCGATGGCTTCGTCATCGTTTTCGACCTGGCGACGCTGTTCACCACGGAAGAGGCGTCCGTGATCGGCGGTAAGGCCCCGTCCGACGTGATGGCCGCGTCGGCGGAGCCTATGCCGGGAGCCGGCACCCTGTAGACAATTCGACGATCAAGGATTCTTCGCGATGCGCATGACCATCAAGCTGAAACTCGGGCTGACCTTCGCCGTCATCGTCGCCTTGTCGACCACCAGCGCCGTGCTGGGCGTGCAGAAGCTGGCCGCCTTGGATGACAGCCTCCACCATATGGCCCAGGGGCCGATGCAGCAGATCAAGCTGGCCCAGGACCTGTACACCGATCTGATGACCGTGACACGGTCGGAGAAGAGCCTGCTGCTGGCGGACAGCAAGGAACTGGTGAGCCAGTACGAGGCGCGGATCGGTAAGGAACAGCAGGCGCTGGAAGCGGATCGGGCCAAGCTGGACAGCCTGACCTCCGGGGACAGCAACAAGAAGGTCGCTGCCTTCACCGCCGTGTGGAAGCAATACCTGCCTATCCAGAATCGTGTCATCGCTCTGGCCAAGGGCGAGCAGCGGGAAGAGGCTGTGCGTCTGTCCCGCGTGGAGGGGCGCCAGGTGCTGGACGCCGCCGACGCGGCACTGGATGAGGTGGTGGCGCTGGCCCAGGCCAACATGACCCAGACGGAGGCCGCCGCCAGCGCCCAGTATGAAACCGCGCGCAGCATGCTGGTCGCCACGGTGATCATCTCGCTGCTGGTCGCGCTGGCCGCCGCCTCCTGGATCCTGATCACCATCAGCCGAGGCCTGCAGGGCGCCATCCGCTTGGCCAACGGCGTCGCCCGTGGCGACCTGGACCAGTCGCTGACCGTCAGGTCGGATGACGAGATCCGGGACATGGTGGGCGCGCTCAACCGGATGATGGAGAATCTGCGGGCGACGGCCGGGATCGCCGACACGGTGGCCAACGGCGACCTGACGGTGGAGGCCAAGCCCCTGTCCGACAAGGACACGCTGGGCATCGCGCTGAAGCGCATGATCGTCAACCTGCGGGCGACGGCGCAGGTGGCCGACACGGTCGCCGACGGCGACCTGACGGTGGAGGCCAAGCCGCTGTCCGACAAGGATGTCCTGGGTCTGGCGCTGAAGCGCATGGTGGAGAAGCTGCGGGAGGTCGTGGGCGAAGCGACGTCGGCGTCGGAGAACGTGTCGTCGGGCAGCCAGGAGCTGTCGGCGACGGCGGAGGAGCTGTCGCAAGGGGCGACGGAGCAGGCGTCGGCGGCGGAGGAGGCGTCGGCGTCGATGGAGCAGATGGCGGCGAACATCAAGCAGAACGCGGACAACGCCAGCCAGACGGAGAAGATCGCGCGGCAGTCGGCGGTGGACGCGCAGAGCAGTGGGGAGGCGGTGACGCGGGCGGTGCAGGCGATGCGGACGATCGCGGAGAAGATCACGATCGTGCAGGAGATCGCGCGGCAGACGGACCTTCTGGCGCTGAACGCGGCGGTGGAGGCGGCGCGGGCTGGCGAGCACGGCCGGGGCTTCGCGGTGGTGGCGTCGGAGGTGCGCAAGCTGGCGGAGCGCAGCCAGACGGCGGCGGCGGAGATCAGCACGATGTCGTCGCAGACGGTTCAGGCGGCGCAGGAGGCGGGGGAGATGCTGACGCGGCTGGTTCCGGACATCAAGAAGACGGCGGAGCTGGTGGCGGAGATCAGCGCGGCGTGCCGGGAGCAGGACATCGGCGGGGAGCAGATCAACCAGGCGATCCAGCAGCTGGACAAGGTGACGCAGCAGAACGCCAGCGCGTCGGAGCAGATGTCGGCGACGTCGGAGGAACTGGCGGCGCAGTCGGAGCAGTTGCAGGCCAGCATCGCCTATTTCCGCGTGGATGGCCGGGTAGATGGCCGGATGGAGGCCCCGTCGGGCCCCGTGCGGCGGCCGTCCCGGGCGGCGGTGGCCAGTGCCGCCAAACCGGTGCCTGCTTCGGGTGCGGCTGGGCGGCAGGGGACCCCCCGGGCGGCGAACGGGCACGGGCATAACGGCCGCGCCGTCGCGGCGCCGGCGCGCGCCGGGACCGGCCGCAAGGCGGCGACGGGCGGCTTCGCCCTGGATCTGACCACCGGCGCCGGCGACGCCCGCGACGCCGAATTCGAGAAGTACTGAGTGTTGGCCAGCGACCAAGCGGAGGCGGCCCGCAAGGCGGTGGCCGCCACCGCCGACCGTCTGAGCGGCCGGGATTTCCGCCGCCTGGCGGCGTTCATCCAGGATTACAGCGGCATCAAGATGCCGGAGACCAAAAAGACCATGGTCGAAGGCCGCCTGCGCAAGCGCGTGGCGGCCACCGGGGCGGCCGATCTGGCGGATTATTGCGCGCGCCTGTTCGATGAGGATGGCCTGGCGGACGAGGCCGTCCACCTGATCGACGTCGTCACCACCAACAAGACGGAATTCTTCCGGGAGCCGGAGCATTTCCGCATCCTGGATGAGGTGGTGCTACCCCGCCTGCTGGCGGAACGCCGCGCCGGCCCGCACACGCCGGTGAAGGTATGGAGCACCGCCAGTTCGATCGGCGCCGAGCCCTACACCCTGGCCATGGTCCTGGCCGACGCCAGCCAGCGCCTGGGCGGCTTCCGCATCGACATCCTGGCCACCGACATCTCCACCCGCGTGCTGGAGACGGCGGCCACCGCCATCTATCCGGAGGAGATGATCGCGCCGGTGCCGCTGGAGATGCGCAAGCGCTTCCTCCTGCGCTCGAAAAATCCGGCGCGGCGGCTGGTGCGCATCGCGCCCGAAACGCGGCGCCTGGTCCGGTTCGGCCGCTTGAACCTGATGGACGCCAGCTATCCCGTCGATCGCGACCTGGACGTCATTTTCTGCCGCAACATCCTGATCTACTTTGACAAGCCGACGCAGCAGGCGGTGCTGGCGCGCCTGTGCGACCACCTGCGCCCCGGCGGGTACCTGTTCCTCGGCCATTCGGAATCGCTGGCGGGATTCGGCCTGCCGGTGAAGCCGATGGGCGCCACCGTCTTCCGGCGCGAGTGACCGGCCCATGTCCCGCAAGATTCGGGTTCTGGTCATCGACGATTCCGCGTCCGTCCGCCAGGTCATGACCGATATCCTGCAATCGGACCCTGAGATCGAGGTGATGGCGACGGCGTCGGATCCCTTCGTCGCCGCGCGCCGCATCCAGCAGGAGGTGCCGGATGTCATCACCCTGGACGTGGAAATGCCGCGCATGGACGGCATCACCTTCCTGCGCCGGCTGATGTCGCAGCGGCCGGTTCCGGTGGTCATCTGCTCCTCCCTGGCCGAGGCCGGATCCGAAACGGCCGCCCAAGCCTGGGAGGCGGGGGCGGTTGAGGTCATCCTGAAGCCCCGCGTCGGTGCGGCGGATTTTCTGCTGGAGGCGAAAATCCGCATCTGTGACGTCGTCAAGGCGGCGGCGCGGGCACGGCTGCGGAATGTCCAGGGTGCCGCGTCGCCGCAGGCACGCACGCCGGAACGGAAGCTCACGGCGGATGTCGTCCTGCCGCCGCCCCTGGTCCGTCATCACGCCATGGCCAGGACCACGGAAACGGTGGTCTGCATCGGCGCGTCGACGGGCGGCACCGAATCCCTGAGGGTGGTGCTGCAGGCGCTGCCCGCCGCCAGCCCGGGCATGGTCGTGGTGCAGCACATGCCGGAGCGGTTCACGGAGGCGTTCGCCCGCCGGCTCGATGGCCTGTGCGAGATGGAGGTCAAGGAGGCGGAGGACGGCGACACGGTGATGCGCGGACGGGTGCTGATCGCGCCCGGGAACCGCCACATGCTGCTGCAACGCAGCGGCGCGCGTTATTATGTCTCGGTCAAGGATGGGCCGTTGGTGTCGCGGCACCGTCCGTCCGTGGACGTCCTGTTCCGCTCCGCCGCGACCCATGTCGGCCCCAACGGCGTCGGCATCCTCATGACCGGCATGGGGGACGACGGCGCCCGGGGGTTGCTGGAGATGAAGGCGGCGGGCGCCCACACCGTCGCCCAGGATGAGGCCACGTCCGTGGTTTTCGGCATGCCGCGGGAGGCCATCGCGCTGGGCGCCGCCGGGAAGGTTCTGCCCTTGGACCAGATCGCCGCCGAAATCATCCGGGCGGGCAACCGCTGACGACGGCGATCCACCTCACGCGCCGCGGCCGAGACGCCGCAGGATGTCACAGTGGGCCGCCGCGATGAGGGCCTTCAGCGCCAGGGCGTCCGGCGGCTGGCCCCAACGCAGCTTCACATGGCGCATGCGCTTGCCCGACCCTTGCAGCAGGCCGGTGGGGTCTTCCAGGGCGGCGCCGTGGAAGAAGCCCACGCTGGCGTGGCCTGAGAAGGCGTTGACGTAGGCGAAGGCGGCGTCACCCACGCAGGCCGTGGGGTGGCCATCGTGGACGAGTTCGCGGACGTCGGGGCCGCAGGCGCGCAACTCCCCGAACCAGGGCTGGACCAGGCGGCGCATCCCGTCGTCGTGCACGAACCAGGCATCGACGGCCGGATCGCGCCGAACGGCGCCGGGCAATAGGAAGAGCGCATCGGTCGTCATGAGGTCTCGCTGTCCAGCGCCCTGCGGATAGGTTCCTTTTACGGCGTCTTGCGCAGCGCCGCCACCTCCTCCACCGGCACGTCGTCGGTATAGGCGTTGCCGAAATGGGTGCGAACATAGGTGACGACGGCGGCGATCTGGGCGTCGTCCATCATGGTGCGGAAGGCCGGCATGCCCTTGCTGCCGTTCATCACCAGGGTGACGGGATAGCCCCAGGCCGCCAGGTTGGTGTCGTTGGCCAGGGCCGGGTAATAGCCCGCCCCCTTGCCGCCCTTGCCGTCCGGCATGTGACAGGCGGCGCAGACGGATTTGAACAGCGCCTCGCCGTCCCGCTGGGGGAACTGGGTATAGCCCAGCAGGTTGGCGTGCCGGGTGGAGGCGGCGGGCGGCGCCTCATCGCCCCGGGCCGGACCGGGGGCCGGCAGGGCGAGGAGCGCGGTCACCGCGAGGAGGAGGGCGGGGCAGATGGCTTTCGTCATGGCGGTTCTCCTCACGCGGCGACGACGCGGTGGTGCAGGCGGGAGATGGCGTCCAGCGCCGACAGGATGGCCCCTTCCTGCCAGGCGACCAGGTTGGACAGATGGTCGCCGGCCAGGATGACGCGGCCGTTCAGCTCCGCCAGGTTGCGGTAGTGCTTGGCGCGCAGCTCGGGTGTCCAGGCGGCGGCGCAGCCCATGGTGGTGGGGGAGCGGTGCCAGCTGACCGAGACGCCGGTTTCGAACTCCGCCTTGTATTGCGGGTGGATCCGGGCGCCTTGCTCCACCGCCGCCTTGACGCGGTCGGCGGCCGACAGGGCCGCCAGCTCGAAGCCGGGCGCCCCGCCGGCGAAGGTGCCCAGCAGCACGCCCTTGCCCGGCTTGTTGTAGCCGAAGTTGGGATAGGCGATCTGGCGGATGGGCAGGTCGGTGAAGGTGATGCCGCCGTAGATGTGGTCGTCCTCTTCCCAGAAGCGGCGCTTGAACTGCAGGCCGGTCTTGACGGCGGTGAAGTAGGACAGGGCGTTCATGCCCGCCTTCATCTCCGCGCCGACCTGCACGTCCAGCTGGCTCAGCACCGTCAGGGGCAGGGTGCAGACGCACCAGTCGCCCTTGGCTTGGCGCTGGTCCTTGCCGGTGCGGGCATCGACATAGCTGACGGTGACGCCTTTCTCATCCTGGTGGATGGCTGTCACCTTGGCGTTCAGGGTGGTGATGTCGGCCAAGGTCTTGCCGATGGCCTTGGGTGTGCTGTCCATGCCGCCCACCGGTTGGAAGATGGTGGACTGCCACTGGTGGGTCTGGCCGAAGGTCAGGGCGCGCCACACGTCGGACTGCAGCAGGTCGGTCAGGGCGATGGGCTGGCCGCCCACCGGGTCCGGCATCAGGCCGCCGCCCTTGTTGACGGCGTAGCCCCGGCGCTCCGCGCTGTCATGGCCGGCGACGTAGGCGTAGTTCCTGTCCAGGGCGCCCCATTCCTTCAACGCCTCCAGCAGCGTTTCCTGGTCATCCTTGCCGACGGCCTGATCCAGCTTGTCCTGGCGGGCGGTCCTGGCCAGCAGCTCCGCCACGTGGCCTTGGAAGTCAGCCTGCACCTCGCGGAAGCGCTGTGGTTTGCCGCCGAAATAAGCATCCGAATGCACATACGCATTATAGTTGACCATGATGAAGGGCTCCAGCGAGACGCCGAACCGCTTCGCGTAGTCGAGGTAGCCGCGGTGGTGATAGGGAATGCGCCAGGGGCCGGGATTCAGGTACAGCCCGGGGTCGAAGCCGCATTTTTGCGTCTCCCCGCCCAATTCGGTGATGGTGTCGCCGCCCCGGATGGTCCAGGCCCGGCCGCCGACCCGATTATTGTATTCCAGCAACTCCACGGCATAACCGGCATTGCGTAATTCCAGGGCGGAGACAAGCCCGGCCCAGCCGGCGCCCAGTACGACTACTTTCGTGCCCTTGGGGGCGCCCTGTAGTTTTATTGGGCCGGTATATTGCGAGTCCGCCGCCAATCCCAGGCTGGTCATGGTCTGATACATGGCGGAACTGCCGGCCACGGCGCCGATCATGCGGAACAGGTCCCGTCTTTTGAGTATGGATGCCCCCTTGTCCATGCCACCTCCTGTCCTGTCGGGGGACGGCCGCGCCGGCGCATGGGCATGGGGGCCCCCCGTTCGCCGCCCATGCCGGGCCGGGGCTATGCAATTCGCTCGCCAGGTTCCCAGGCTTAAGGCGCGCCGAAGCTGTGGCGCATGTGGCCGGCGATGCTGCTGCGCTGCAGGGTGCCGACCTCACGCGGGTCCATGGAATAGAGGCCTTCCAGATAGGCCTTGTCGGCCGCGCTCAGGTTTCGGGGCTTCTGGTCGTCGGGACATGTGCCTGAGAACTGGTCCAGGATGCTGGGTAGGTCGCCGCAGTGGTCCAGGCCGTTGGGCTGGGCCAGGGCCAGGACGGCCAGATAGTCCGCCACCGTGCCCAACTGCCGGCCCAGGATCTGGTCCGTATTCACCATGATCAGGATGTGGGTCAGCACGGGCCGCAGGTCGCCGGTGGACAGCCGGCTCCCCAGGCCGCCGCCGATGGTCATCCCATAGGGGTCGTCGATGGCGGTCATGGCGCCGTTGCTGGTGGAGGTGACGTACCAGGCCTGGATGGGACGGGTCATCTGGGACACCGCCTTGGTCTGGTGCACGAAGTGATAGCCCAGCAGGCGGGGGTATTTGTCCGCCACCGTGTCCATCACCGCCTGCGGCTGGTCGGTGAAGATGATGTCCACATTATTGGTCTTGCAGGGCGTGTCGGCCAGGGGTGCCCCGACGGTCTGGGCGATGGCGCGGATGCGGGTGGCGATGAAGGCGGCGAAGTCCGCCGGGACGTTCTGCACCCCGGGGCATACCGGCCGGTCCCAGCGGGCGATCTGGGTGGTGCGCGGCGCGTGCTTGCCATGGGATTGCACGAAGTCGCCGATGATGGAGTCCAGCTTCTCCGGCTTCAGCCGCATGCCCGTGACGACCACGGTGTCGGCCGGTGCCTGATCCTCGACCGGCACGGGGCCGGCCGACTGGGCGGCGCCCGGGAGGGGCGCCGCCAGCAGGACGGAAAATGCCGCCGCCGCTTCGCGCAAGCCATGCCGCCAATCCGCCCCCATTCGCCACCTCCCCGGGCATTAATGATCCTCAAGCCTATTCCTGGTTCACGGCGGCGGCAATGGGGGGCGTGACGAAAGGGCGCGGGCTGCGGATCCGCCCCCACCCCGCGTCAGGAACGCACCGCCCCTTCCAGAAGGTCGAGAACCTCGCCGCCGCGTCCGGCCAGGATGCCCTTGGCGGAGTAGAGCGCGGTGCCCACCACCTGTGCCATCGCCACCTTGGGCGGCATCACCAGTTCATAGCGGTCGACCACCACGTCCAGCAGGGCGGGGCCCGGGGTGGCCAGCCAGTCGCGCACGGCCGTGTCCAGGTCCTCCGGCCGCTCCACCCGCCTGCCCCACAGGCCGATGGCCTCCGCCACGCGGGCGAAGTCGGGGTTCTTCAGGTCGGTGTAGGTGTCCAGCAGTCCCTCCACCTTCTGCTCCAGCTCCACGAAGCCCAGCGAGCTGTTGTTGTAGACCACGATCTTGATGGGCAGGCCTTCCTGCACCGTGGTCAGCAGGTCGCCCATCAGCATGGACAGTCCGCCGTCGCCGGACAGGGAGATCACCTGGCGGCCGGGGAAGGCGGCCTGGGCGCCCAGGGCCTGGGGCATGGCGTTGGCCATGGTGCCATGGCTGAGGCTGACGATGGTGCGGTTGCGGCCGGTGGCCGGCACGTGGCGCAGGCTCCATACCATCGGCGATCCGCCGTCGGCGGTGAAGACGGCGTCGGGGGCGGCGTGGCGGGCCACCGTCTCCGTCAGGTATTGCGGGTGGATGGTGCCGCTGTCGCCGGCAACCGCCCGCTTCTCCAGCTTGGCCTCCGCCTCGGCCGCGTGCGCCAGGGCGGCGTCCAGGAAGGTGCGGTCCTGCCGGGGGGTGAGGCGGGGCAGCAGCGCCGCCAGCGTGGCGCGGACGTCACCCACCAGGCCCAGGTCTACCGGATGGCGGCGGCCCAGATGGCTGCCGTCGATATCGACCTGGATGATGGTGGCCTTTTCCGGATAATACTGCCGCCAGGCGAAATCGCAGCCCAGCAACAGCAGCGTGTCGCAGTCCATCAGCGCCTGATAGCCGCCCCGGGTGCCGAAGATGCCGGTCATGCCCACGTCATAGGGGTTGGCCGGCTCCAGGAAATCCTTGGCGCGGGAGGTGCGGGCCACCGGCGCCTGCAGCCGTTCCGCCAGCGCAACTACCTCGTCATGTGCATCCTCGCAGCCGGCGCCGCCATAAATGGCGATCTTGCCGCCGGCGTTCAGCATCGCCGCCATGCGGTCGAGGTCGGCGTCGTCGGGCCGCACCACCGGACGGGCATGGTGCACGGCGAAGGCGGGCTCGTCGGGGGCGTCGGCGGCGGAGATGTCGACCGGCACGATCAACACGGCGACACCGCGCTTGGCCAGCGCCGCCTGGGCCGCCATGGCGGTCATGCGCCGCGCCTGGGTGGGCGTGCGGATCTCATCGCAGAACACGCTGGCGGCCTTGTACACGGCCTTGAAGTCGACCTCCTGCGGGAAGTCGAAGCCCAATTCGTCGCGGGTGATCTGGCTGGCGATCAGCAGTACCGGCGCCCGGTTGCGGTGGCTCTCATACAGGCCGTTGATGAAGTGCAACCCGCCCGGTCCGCACGATCCAGCGCACATGGCCAGTTGGCCGGTCAACAGGGCGTCAGCCCCGGCCGCCATGGCACCCGCCTCCTCATGGCGGACATGGACCCAGCGCAGGTCGCTGCGACGGATGGCGTCGGTGACATGGTTCAGGGTATCGCCCGCCACACCGTAACAACGGCGGGCGCCGGCGGCGGCCAGGGTTTCTACGATGACGTCGGCGACGGTCCGGCTCATGCCTCTCCCTCCTGATGTGATGGAGGAATAACCGGCGGGGCATGGTGGAAGGTTCCAAGGCGCGGCGAAATGCCCGTCTTCAAGGAAAACCCTGTCGGTCGCCCCGGCGGGGGGCGAGGGAAGGTGTCAGCCGGCGCGCGGCCGCCGCCGCCGCTTCAGGTCGGCGATGATCTCCCGCGCGGCGTTGTGGCCGGGGGCGCCGGTCACGCCGCCGCCGGGGTGGGTGCCGGCGCCGCACATGTACAGGCCCGCCACCGGCGTGCGGTAGTCGGCATGGCCCAGCATGGGGCGGGCGGAGAAGATCTGGTTCAAGTCCAGGGCGCCGTGGAAGATGTCGCCCCCCACCAGGCCGAAAGTGCGTTCCAGATCCAGCGGGCTATTGATCTGCCGGCCCAGCACCGCGCCTTTGAAATTGGGGGCGTGGCGCGTGACCGTGTCGATCATCAGATCCGCCACCTTTTCTCGGTGATCGTCCCAGGAGGAACCATCGGGCAGGGTCGGGGAAACATGCTGGCAGAACAGGCTGGCCACGTGCTGGCCCGGCGGGGCCAGCGTGGGATCGAGGGTGGAGGGGATCAGCACCTCCACAATGGGGTTGGCCGACCAGCCATCGCGCCGCGCGTCCATGTAGGCGCGGTCCATATAGTCCAGGCTGGGCGCGATGATGATGCCGGCGGTGTGATGCGGGGCCCGCTCCTTGCCCGGCAAGGCGGTGAAGTCGGGCAGTTCCGACAGCGCCACGTTCATGCGGAAGGTGCCGGAGCCGCAACGCCAGTTGGTGATGCGCTGGTGGAACTCGGTGGGCTGGACGGCCGGGTCCACCAGCTTGCCGAACAGCAGCCTGGGGTTCAGGTTGGACACCACCAGGTCGGCGCGGAAGACGCGGCCGTCGGCGGTGACGGCGCCGACCGCCCGGCCCTTCTCCACGATCACTTCCTTGACCGGGGCATTGGTGTGGATCTCCACGCCCAGGGACTGGGCGGATTTGGCCATGGCCTGGGTGATGGCGCCCATGCCGCCGATGGCGTGGCCCCAGGCGCCCTTCTTGCCGTTGACCTCGCCGAACACGTGGTGCAGCAGCACATAGGCCGAGCCGGGGGTGTAGGGGCTGGCGAAGTTGCCGACGATGCTGTCGAAGCCGTAGGCCGCCTTGATGGGCGCGCTCTCGAACCAGCGGTCCAGGTAATGGCCGGCGGACATGGCGAACAGGTCAAGCAGTTCGCGCTGCAGGTCCATGTCCAGGCCGCGCAGTCGCTGGGCCACGCGTCCGGCCTTGATCAGTTCGGGCAGGGCCGCGAACAGCCCGCCGGACACCACGTTGGGCGGGGTCTGTAGCACCAGGTCGCGCAGCACGTCGGCCACCGCCTCCGTCCGCGCGCCGTAATCGTCCAGCCGTTCGGCATCGCGGACGGAAAACTTGGCGACCTCCCGCTTGGTGATGCCGGCGCCCGTCTTCAGATAGCGGCCATCGTCCAGGGGCAGGAAGTTGGCGACCTCCCGCTCCACCACCTTCAGGCCATGTTGGGGCAGGTGCAGGTCGCGGATGACCTTGGGGTTCAGCAGCGAGACGGTGTAGGCCGCGACCGAGTTGCGGAATCCGGGGTGGAACTCCTCCGTCACGGCGGCCCCGCCCACCACCGGGCGCTGTTCCAGGACCGTGACCTTGAGCCCGGCCATCGCTAGATAGGCGGCACAAACCAGGCCGTTATGCCCGCCCCCCACGATCACGACGTCACGCATGGATTTGTTCCTTTTATTGCGCCCTCAAACGCCGGGCGGCCACGTCCGTGGCCTTGACTTCCTCGGCTCGCGCCCTGCGGTGCTCGCTCCGGCGGACGCGGTCACGTCCTATGAATGCACTGTTCGTTGCGTTGCTTCCCGGCGGTGGGACCATCCTGGCGGCGGGGCCTGTGGCAGGCGGCTTTCCGGGATCAGCGCGCGCATGCGGTTGGCGAAGCTGCGCAGGCTGACCTCGTTCAGGCCCAGGGGCCCGGTGGCATAGCTGCTGCCGGCCATGCCGTCCTGCACCCGTTCGATCAACGCCTTGTCCTCCAGGCTGACTTGGCGGTTGATGCGCCAGTTGGCATAGCGCACGGCCCGCATCTCCCGCCGGTCGTCGGGCAGGACGTACGCGATCTCCCGCACCAGGGTCTCGGTGGGCGAGACGGGCAACCACTGCATGAAGTCGACCTGGTCGGGATAGATGTCGAAGGCGATGTTGGGCCACAGCTTGAAATAGGTCCACAGCCGCTTGCGCTCCGCCGGCAGGTGATCCACGTCCGGCAGGTAGGCCTGGTAGAACCGCTCCGACCGTGAGGTGGACGGCGTGTCGACCAGGGCGCCCCACATCTTGTCCACCCACTCCTTCGCCTCCAGCCCATAGCCGGCGCCGAACAGGCGGGTCAGGCCAGGGTGGGCCACGGCGATGTGCAGGCTGTCGGAATAATTGTCGCCCACGTTCTTCCAGTTCACCGCGCGCGGCCGCCAGGTGACCCGGCCCAGGGGCGCCAACTCCTCGAAGCGGTAGGGCGCCAGCTCGTGCCGGTAGGGCGCCATCATGTCCGAAACCGACGGCCCAGGGCCGGGGGTCAGGCGGATGAAGATGAAGCCCAGGAAGATCTCATGCTCCACCGGGGGCAGGGGATAGTCGGCGGTGCGGAACTCCGGGAAGGCGCGGCGGTGGGGCACCCCCAGCAGCGCGCCGTCCAGTCCGTAGGACCAGGCGTGATAGGGGCAGACGATGCGGCTGCCGCAGCGGCCCTTGTCCCCGTCCAGCAGCCGGGCGGCGCGGTGGCGGCAGACGTTGTGGAAGGCGCGGATCTGTCCGTCCTGGTCCCGCACCACGGCGATGGTCTCACCCAGGAAACGGAAGGTGTGATAGTCGCCTGGACTGGGGATGTCGTTGACATGGCAGACGATCTGCCAGGAGGAGCGGAAGATCGCCTCCCGCTCCACCGCGAAGAAGTCCGGGTCGCGGTAGATCCAGCCCGGCAGGCTGAAACGGAAGTTTGATATCGCCTGGACTGGGATGTTCTTGACATTCAGACGATTTGCCAGAGAAGCGGAGATCGCCTCCCGCTCACCGCGAAGAAGTCCGGGTCGCGGTAGATCCAGCCCGGCAGGCTCATCGCCTCTTCCGCCCCGGCGCCCTGCTGGGGCGCGTCCTGCATCCGCGCGCGGATCGCTTCGGCCATGGTCCGGTCCCCGATCTGTTGTTGAACGTGTGTATAGCGAGCCATGGGGGCTGTCAATTGTTCCCACGGGATGCCTATCCTCCCGAACCGGCACCATGGGGAACCGACGATGACGCAGCCTGCCCGCAAGTTCACCCGCATCCAGCCGGAGCTGCGCCGGGAGCACTTGGTGGAGGCGGCGTTGCGCTGCCTGGCGGAACACGGGCACGCCGGCGTCTCCGTGCGCAAGATCGCGGCGGAGGCGGGGGTTTCCATCGGCCTGATCAACCACCATTACGACAGCATCGACCAGCTGATCGCCCACGCCTATGAAACGCTGGCCATCGGCATCTTCAACCGGGTGACCGGGGCGGTGGACCCCTCGGCCGGCACGGCGCGGGACAGGCTCAGCGCCTTTTTCCGCGCGTACTTCTCCCCCGATGTCTTCGATCCCAAGCTGCTGGGCGTCTGGGTGGTGTTCTGGAGCATGATCCGCCATTCGCCGGCCATCAAAGCCGCCCATGACCGCACCAACGCCGGCTACGCCCGCGTGCTGGAGGGGTACCTGGCCGACCTGGCGGCGGAAAACGGCTTGCCCCCCACCACCGTCCGGCTGGCGGCGGTGGGGCTGTCGGCGCTGCTGGACGGCATCTGGCTGCAATGGTGCCTGACGCCGGAACAGGCGTTCACCATCCACGAGGCCATCGCCCTGGCGGAAAGCTGGGTTGATGGCGTGGCCCGGGGCGCCTACGGCCGGCTGGCCTCCTGACCGTCGCTTGCGAGGGGCGGTTCCGCCGCCGGGTGCGCGGGCGCGCCGCAGGCGACGTTGCGGACCATGTACAGCGGCAGGCCGATCAGCAACAGGCCCGCCGCCACCAGCAGCGATTGCAATCCCATGGTGGCCAGCAGACCGACGCAGAACAGCTGTATAAAGCCGGCCAGAGTCACGTGCTGCCACCTTTCGCGTACCAGGTGGCCGGGCGACAGCCGCAGCAGGGCGGCGCAGGCGCAGGCATAGACGATGACGTTCAGCACCACAGCCATGTTGACCACCATGTCGAACTGCTGCCCCAGGGTGGGGGACATGGTGGCCAGGCAGACCACGCTCATCAGCACCGCCATGAACATCAGGTTGCGCACCGGCGCGCCGTGGCGGTTGATGCCCGACAGGGCGCGGGGGAACAGGCCCAGGCGGGCGCCGGCCTCCGCCGTTTCCGCCCCCACCAGCATCCAGCCCGCCAGCGTGCCGGCGGCCTTGGCCATGGCGCAAACGGCCAGCAGGCTGCCGGCCACCGGGCCCCAGAGGCGGGTGGCCACGTCGGCGAAGGGGGCGGTGGAGGTGCGCAGCTCCTCCGCCGTCAGCACGCCGGTCAGGGCCGTGCAGGCGGTGATATAGACCAGGCCGGCGGCGGCGATGCCGCCCATGGTGGCGATGGGCACGTTGCGTTCCGGCTGGCGCACCACGGCGGCCACCACCGCGGCACTCTCCAGCCCCAGGAAGGCCCAGATGATGGAACCCAGGGAGGTGACGATGGCGCCGCCATCGGACCGGCCGGTGACGTTCCAGGACGCGGCGAAGATTTCAGGCTTGAACCACCACCAGCCCAACACCGCGATCAACAGCACCGGCGCCAGGCCCTGGGTCAGGGCGGCCCCCTCGAACCGGGCGGTGAAGCGCACGCCGGCCAGGTTGCCCAGCGACACCGCCCAGATGACGGCCACCGTCGCCAGGGTCAGGACCAGCGGCACCTTCAGGGCCGGCAGCAATGCGGCCAGATATCCCGTGACCGCCAGGGCGATGGCCACGTTGCCGAACCAGGTGGACACCCAATAAAAGAAAGCGGCCTGGAAGCCCAGCGGCGCGCCCAGCCCGGCGCGGACATAGCCCGTCAACCCCTCGCCGTTGGGGCACACCGCGCTGAGGCGGGAGCAGACCAGGCCGATGAGCAGGGCGCCGGCCAGCACCACCATCCAGCCGATGATGGCGATGGACCCGATCTCACCCAGGCTGGCCGGTAGCAGGAAGATGCCCGACCCGATCATGTTGCCGGCAACGATGAAGCCCGCCGCCAGCGGGCCGATCTTGGTGCGCTCGTCCCGCATGCCGCCCCTTCGCCCGTTTTCAAGGGTGCCGTGTCGCAAGAATGATTGATCGGTCGTTCAGCAATGGCAACGGAAAGTTTCCGTCGCCGCATCATCGCGGGGACGGGTATGGAATCAAGTTGACTAGGAAACTTAATCTCGATAGTTTCCTAGTCAACCAAGGAAGCCGCCATGCCCGCCGCCACACCACCTGCCGATCTTCACGCCCACCTCGGCTATTGGCTGAGGATGGTGTCCAACGCCGTCTCCCACAGCTTCGCCCGCACGGTGGAGGCGGAGGGGGTCACGGTGGCGGAGTGGGTGTTCCTGCGGGTGCTGTTCGATGGCGACGGCATGGCGCCGTCCGCGCTGGCGGCGCGCATGGGCATGACCAAGGGCGCCATCTCCAAGCTGGCGGACCGTCTGGTCGACAAGGATCTGGTGACGCGGACGGCCAATCCGGAGGGCGGGCGGGGGCAGACGCTGGCCCTGAAGCCGGCGGCCCGGGCGCTGGTGCCGCGCCTGGCGGTCCTGGCCGATGGGAACGACGCGTTGTTCTTCGACGCCCTGGCCCCGGATGAACAGGCCGAACTGCGGCGGCTTCTGCTGAAGATCGCCTCGCGGCGCGGCCTGAAAAGCGCGCCGACCGACTGATGCCTATACCACCCTTGATGGAAAGGAGCCCGCGCCCATGGACGCGCAGCGCATCGCCATTGCCCAGAAGTGCCTGGACGCCGCCTATGACAGGACGATGGATTTCCCCGAGATCGTGGGAACGCTCATCGCCGGCGGGTTCGAGGGCTACGCCGTCGACTACCGCCGCGACACCGCGACATACTTCCTGCCCGATGGCGACAGTGTCGTGCTGGACGGTCCCGCCTCGGACGCCGCCGTGGCGCTGCCGTTCGACCAGGCGGGCGTGGTGGCCCTGATCCGGTGGGCCCAGGCCAACCCGCCTGACTATTCCTATGCGGGGTTCAGCGCCAAGGCCAAGGCCTGCGGCTGTGCCGGCTACATCGTCTCCTTCCCCGGCCGCCGCGTGCTCTACTACGGCCGCACGGCGGAAACGCATGTGGAGCACTTTCCGCGCTGACGCCCTGGTGTGACCGGCGGCATGGCGAGGGCTGGCGGGATCGGCCATGATCACGCCCAAGGCCGGCATCGGCCGGCAAGAACGGGAGGGGACCATGACACGCACCATCGCGGAAAAGCGCGCGGCCTTCCGCGCCCTGCATGAACAGGGTTGCTTCATCCTGCCCAATCCCTGGGACGTGGGCAGCGCCCGGATGATGCAGCACCAGGGCTTCAAGGCCCTCGCCACCACCAGTTCCGGCTATGCCTGGTCGCAGGGGCGGCCGGACTATGGCGTCGAACGGGACGACGTGCTGGCGCATCTCCACGCCCTGGTGCCGGCCACGGACCTGCCGGTGAACGCGGACTACGAGTCCGGCTTCGCCCATGAGGTGGGGGACTTGGCCGCCAACGTCCGGCTGGTGGTTGAGGCCGGCGTCGCCGGTCTGTCGATCGAGGATATCCGCGCCGACGGGCGCCCCGGCTTTTACGACATCGCCACGGCGGTGGAGCGTATGCACGCGGCGCGCGCGGCCATCGACCAGGCCGATCCGGCCGCCCTGCTGGTCGCGCGCACCGAAATCCTGTTGCGCGACCCGTCGCGCGTGGGCGAGGCCATCGACAGGCTGGTGGCGTTGGCCGACGCGGGTGCCGATTGCCTGTTCGCGCCGGGCATGGTGGAGACGGCCGACATCGCCGCCTTGGTGCGGGCGGTGGCGCCCAAGCCGGTGAACCTGCTGGTGATCCGGCCCAGCCTGACCCTGGCCGAGATCGCGGACCTGGGCGTGCGCCGGGTCAGCATCGGCGGTGGGTTGGCGCGGGCCGCCTGGGCCGCCGTGATGCGGGTGGGGGAGGGGCTGCGGGCCGGGTCGTTCGAGGCCCTGGCCGGGGGTGCGGCCTACACGCAGCTCAACGACATTTTCGACGGCTTCGCCTGACCGCGGCGTCGTCCCCGTATACGAAGTTACGTCCTATCCGGTCGTTTTGCCTTGGTTTTAAGGTGGCGCCGCGCCCCGGTGGCGGGGTGGTTTCGGCCGGATGGGAACGCGAGATGCGCACCGGGGCGATGGGCCGGCGGCTGGCCGGCGCGCTATTCTTCTTGCTGGGCACGACCGGATGGGCCGCCGCCTCACCCTGGGGTGAGGTGGGCGACACCCAGTTGCGCGCCGATATCGAGGTGTTGGCAACCGCCGGCCTGATCGACGGCGTCACCACCCCATGGCCCTTGCCCTGGACCGCCCTGGTCCCGGCCTTGAAGGCGGCCGACCTTGACGCTCAGCCACCGCAGGTGCAGGCGGCGGCCCTGCGCGTGCTGGGCCGCGCCATGCGGGAGAACCGGCCGGGTTTCGGGACCACCGCCAGCGTGGACGTGGCCAGCGCCCCGGCCTTGGTGCGCGGCTTCGACAGCCTGGGCCGGGGGGACGGGCAAACCCAGGTGGCGCTGTCCTACAGTTCCAGCGCCGTTTCCGCCCGGCTGGCGGTCGGCGGCTACACCCAGACCTTCCATACCGGTGCGACCAAGCTGGCGCTGGACGACAGCTATCTGGCCGTGAAAGCCGGCGACGCGCTCGTGTACGGCGGCTGGCTGACCCACTGGTGGGGCCCTGGCTGGATCTCCGCGCTCAGCCTGTCCAACAACGCCCGGCCCATGCCCCAGGTGGGCATCCAGCGCCTGGACACCAGCCCTTCCACCTGGCCGGTGCTGGAATGGCTGGGCCCCTGGCAGGCGGAGTTCTTTCTGGGACTGCTGGATGGCCCGCGCCTGCAACGGAACACGGTGTTCGATGCCCTGCGCATCACGGTGAACCCGGCGCCGGGGCTGGAGATCGGCCTGGCCCGCACCGGCCAGATCTGCGGCCAGGGGCACACCTGCGACCCGGCGCAGTACTTCCAGCTGAACAATTCCCCCACCGACGTCAACAAGACCAATGACGAAGGCGTGGTGGACATCAAGTACGGCCTTGAGGTCTGGGGCGTGCCGGTCCAGGCCTACATGCAGCTGATGAACGAGGACTCGTCACCCGTCACCCATTCCGGCACCAGCCACCTGTTCGGCGCCACCGTCTTCGTGCCCGTGGCCGGCCAGCCCTTGCGGCTGACGGTGGAATACGCGGACAGCATTTCCACCACCAACGTCTTCAGCTTCGCCAGCCGCATCTACGGCTTCTCCTACACCAACGGCGGCTATCCCGACGGCATGCGCTATCGCGGCCGCACCATCGGGTTCAGCCTGGATGACGACTCCCGCCTGCTGTCCCTGCAGGGCAGCTGGCGCGACGCCGACGGCTGGACCTATGAGCTGACGCTGCACCACGCCGTGATCGGCACCGCGCAATCGGCCGGCGCCAATATCGTCAGCCCGGTGCCCGTCAAGGTGAACATCCTGGAGGGGCGGCTCAGTTTGCCGTTCCGCCATGTCACCCTGGACCTGCGCGGCAGCGTCCAGGACGACCAGGCCCGGCCGGACCACGGTTTCCAGCCAGCGGTGGAGGCGGCGCTGCGCATCGCCCTATGAGATGAAAATTCGGGCATGGCGGGGGAATAATCGCCGCGCCCATCCGTCATGGAAGAAAGGGACCTGGCCCAGAGGCAAGTCCCGATCTGCCTGCCGGAGGTGCCATGCCGTCCATCGTCGCCTGTGCCAAGACCACGCCCCCGCGCGACCGTGTGCGCGACGCCGCCGCCGGCCTGTTCGCCGACCGGGGGCTGGACGGTTTCAAGATGCGGGACCTGGCGGAGCGGCTGGGTGTCAGCGTGATGACCCCCTACCGTTATTTCGAAAACAAGGAGGCCATCCTGGCCTGCGTCCGCGCCCACGGCTACGCCTGCCTGGCGGACGCGCTGGACCAGGGGTTGGCCGACGCGCCCCCGCCTCTGGTTGACCGGGTGGCGGCGCTGGCCGTCGCCTATGGCCGCTACGTGGAGGCGGAGCCCGCGCGCTATCGCCTGATGTTCAGCCTGACCCCGGCGGATGGGCCGGGTGCCGCGGAGGTGCGCCGCCAGGAAAAGCGGGTGGAGGAGGTGTTCGCGCATGCCGGCTCGGCTGACCTCGGGCGTCTGCTGTGGTCCGTCCTGCATGGCGTGACCGCCCTGCATCTGGGCGGACAGGTGCCGGAGACGGGGCTGACGGCCGCCCTGGTCCGCGCCGCCACCGTCTTCACCGGGACGACCGCTTGACGATGACGGCCCCACAGCCGCTGCGGGTGACGGAACCGGCGCCGGCCGTGGCGGCGGTGCCGGCGCCCCGCGCCCACCCCCGACTGACCGCCAAGCGCCTGCTGGACCTGGGGCTCGGCGTGGCGCTGACCCTGGCCAGCCTGCCGCTGCTGGCCCTGATCGCGCTCATGATCCGGCTGGATAGCCGAGGGCCGGTGCTGTTTCGCCAGCAGCGCATCGGCCTGGCGGGCCAGCCCTTCCAGATCGTGAAGTTCCGCACCATGCACGTGCTGGAGGACGGCGCCGACGTGGTGCAGGCCACGGCGCGGGACCCCCGGGTCACCCGCCTGGGCCGCCTGCTGCGCCTCAGCTGCCTGGATGAGTTGCCGCAACTGCTGAACGTCCTGTCGGGGGAGATGTCGCTGGTGGGCCCGCGCCCCCACGCCGCCGCCCATGACGACTTCTACAGCGCCCGCATCCCCAACTATCTCTACCGCCAGAACGTGCGGCCCGGCATCACCGGCTGGGCCCAGGTCAACGGTGCGCGCGGGGCCACGCCCCTGCTGTCCGACATGCAGGCGCGGGTGGATTTGGACGCCTGGTACGTCGACCATGCCAGCCTGGCCCTGGACCTGCGCATCCTGGCCCGCACCCCCTGGGAAGTGGTAAGCCGGCGCAAGGCCTGCTGAGGCCTATTTCGGAGGCGGGATGGACGCCCCTGGAATAAACCCGGAAGCACATCCGTCTTAGGGATGAGAGGACAGCGCATCCGCCGGGGAATTGGCCTTGGGATGCCGACCTGGATGGACGTAAGCTGATGCGGCGAAGGCACGGCGCTGACACGACCCTGAGACCCCAGCGGTGCGACGACCCCGTGTCGGAGAACCGCCGGCCGTGACCCGTCCCAACCCGTTCGCGAACGCCCTGGTCATGCAGCTGCCGGCGCTGCGGCGCTACGCCTTGGCGCTGGTGGGCAATGCCGCCTTGGCGGATGATCTGGTCCAGGATTGTGTGGAGCGCGCGCTGCGGCAATCGGCGCAACTGCGGGAATTGCCCCGCATCTCCGGATGGCTGAGGCGGATCTTGAAGAATCTCTATACCGACGAGATCCGCCGAGGGAACGTCCGGGGGGAGGAGCAGGACATAACCGAACTGGCCGACCATGTGGAGCTGAGCGCGCCGCCGACCGACGTGGGCGCCGCGCGCGACTTCGTGAAGGCGGTCAGCCGGCTGACGCCGGAGCATCGGGAAATCCTGCTGCTGTCCAGCGTCGAGGAATTGAACTATCGCGAGATCGCGGAGGAGCTGGGCATCCCGGTCGGCACCGTGATGTCGCGCCTGGCGCGGGCCCGTGAACGGCTGCGCAGCGTGATGCAAGGCGAGGGCGCGGAGGTCATTCCGCTGCCCCTGGGCCCAGTCCCCCTAGGATCGAAAGACCGGAAGTGAGCGACCATACCCCCACCCCCCCTCCAATCGCGGAGGTCGACCTGCACGCCTTCCTGGATGGCGAGCTGCCGGACGAGCGCGCCCGCGTGGTGGAGGCCGCGATCCTGGCGGACCCCGCGCTGGCCGAGCGCCTGGCGGGCTATGAGGCCGACAAGGCCATGATGCGGCGCCTGTATGGCCCCCTGATCGACCGGCCGGTGCCCCGGCACCTGGTTGATCTGGCCCAGTCGGCGGCGACCGAACCCGTCCGGCCCTGGGCGGACTGGCGCCGGCTGGGGGCCGTGGCCGCCGTCGTGCTTCTGCTGGTGGGCGGGGGGGGCTATCTGGCCCTGCGTCCGGCCGCCGACGTGGTGCAGCTGGCGCTGGCGGCGCGTGAGGTGCCGGCCGCGGTGCCGGCGGACCTGGCACCCTACAACGCGGCCTTGAGCCGCATCGTCGCCCTGAACATCAAGGTGCCGGACCTGGCCCGCGCCGGCTATCGGCTGGCGGGGGTGAAGGTGGCGGGCGACGCCGCCACCGTGGCCTATCGCGACGCCGACGACCGGCTGTTCACCCTCTACCTGCGCCGCTCGGACGGCACGGTGCGCTTCGACCAGTTCAAGCGGGACAAGCTGCGGGTCTGCGTCTGGCAGGACGATCAACTGAGCATGGTCATGGCCGGCGAGATGTCGGCGGCGGTGATGCAAAAGCTGGCCAGCATGGCCTATCTGGGCCTGACGGCCACGACCTAGCGGATAGACCGTGCTGACAGGCTGTCCGGGCTGAACAGCGTGGCGGGATGGGGCGGGGTCACCATGTAGGGGGTGGTCTCGCCATTGAAGGCGAAGGTGTAGGCATAGCCGCCCAGCTCGAAATCATGAATGAACTGGCTGCCGATCACCACCGCCGGCACGTCCGGCATCAGGTACATGGTGGCCTGCCCGAATTTCCACAGCTTGCCCTGTTCGTCCCAGGAATCGCCGTAAACCGCCATCCAGGTGTCTTCGTCGAGGTAAAGCCGCCGATGCGGGACCACGTCATGCGCGCCACGGGCCAGGGTGCCGTCGACCATCCAGACGCGGTGCAGCTCATAGCGCAGGGCGTCTGGGTTGGGATGGCCGCTGGCCAGCACCGCCGAAGCCGGTTGGGCGTAGAGGCGGTTGTTGTTATAGGGCACGTACATCTCGGCTTTGCCAACCAACTTGAAGTCATAATGGTCCAGCCCGCCGAAGAAGATGTAATACTCGTCCTCGCTCATGTAGCCGGCGGCGTCCGTGTCCGGCACGTCGTAGGAGATGGCCGGCGCCTTGCGCACGCGGTGTTCCCCCGGCAGCAGGCGCCAGGCGGCGAAGTCATGCCGCCGGATGTTGATGGGCTGCCAGTTCAGATAGCCTTCCCCCACCCGCGAGGCCGGGGCCACCGCCAGGTGCAGGGTCTTGAAGTAATAGCCGCCGTAGCTGTCCGGCGTGGCGTCGCGGTAATAGTAGGGGAAGTCCGCGATCTCCCTATAGCCGCTGGCCTTTTCCACCACCCCGTCCGCTGGCACCACATAGGTGCTGACCGTCACCTCCCGCGCGGGGCCCCAATAGGCCAGCAGGTGGTTCCACATGGCCTGGAAACCATCCTTGGGAATGGGGAAGGGGATGCCGCCCACCGCCCCCTCAACCCCGTAGGCGATACCCTCCGGCGCCGGTCGCGCCCGCGTGGCGTTGAGGCGGATGTTGTCATAGACCCAGTCCGGCGCCGCGGCGGTGCGGTGGCTGGGATAAATGTCCATGCGATAGCCGGGCTGGGTTTCGAAAAGGTGCTTCGCCCCTTCCGGCAGGCGGTCGGCATGCTCCCGGAAATTCGCGGCGGTGATGGAGAACAGGGGCTTTTCCCCGGCGAAAGGATCGGGGCGGGGGCCGTTGACCGGCGCGCCGGGCGTGGACAGGCCGCCCGTCCAGGCCGGGATGGCACCGTCGGCGCTGCCCGCGCGCTCCGCCCCCACCGGCGTCAGCCGGGACTTCAGCTGTGCCGCCTCCTGCTCCGACACCTGGGCGCGGGCGGGCGACAGGGCGGCGGCAACCAGCAGGCCGGACAGCACGGGCAGGAACAGGGCGGACAGGGAGAGGACGGACGGGGATCGCATGGGCTCGCGCGGCGGGGCGCCTGGTTGGTGTTCCCCCGGGGGCGGGTGCCGGATCATGGCCCGAGCGCGCCCGGCGACACAAGCGGCATGTGGCGGCCGCGCGCCCTGTCGCAGGCTGTGGTAGCTTCAATGTTTCAAGCCTTTGACGGACCGAGACAAAGCGCAATGGCCCCCCGCCCTTTCCGGACGCCCTCACGCCTATTGGGACCCTGCCTCCTCGCTTTCGTCTTTGGTACCACGGCCGCCCTGGCGGTGGAACTCCATGCCGGCGGCGATATGGAGGCGCGGTGGGACAACACCGTGCGCTACACCGTGGCCAGCCGCGTCGGTCCCCGTATGGGCGCCCTGCTGGACAACCCCAATTGGGATGACGGCGACCGTAACTTCGCGCCTGGGCTGGTCTCCAACCGCGTGGATCTGCTGTCCGCCCTGGATCTCAGCTGGGGGGACTGGGGGCTGCACGCCGGGGCGGCCGCCTGGTACGACACTGTCTACCAGGGCAGCACGGATGAAGCCGGCAACGCCACCGACAACGCCGGCACGGCCGCGCCCGGCCACTTCGCCCCCGCCGTCCGTGACCTGCACGGCCAGCATGCCGAGATGCGGGAGGCCTTCGTCCACGGCGCCTTCACCGTCGCCGGCATGCCCGTGTCGGTGCGGGTGGGGCGGCAGACCCTGCTGTGGGGCGAAAGCCTGTTCTATGATGGCAATTCCATCGCCGCCGCCCAGGCGCCGGCCGATTATACCCGCGCCATCAGCGGCCCCAGCGCCTATGGCAGCGACACCTATCGTCCGGTGGGCCAGGCGGCCGTGACCCTGCAGCCCTGGTCGGACATCGCCCTGTCCCTCTACCACCAGTTCGAATGGCGGCCCACGCGCCAGGCGGGGGACGGCAGCTATTTCAGCTATCTGGATTACCTGGGCGCCGGCGGTGACCGCCTGTATGTCGGTCCCGGGCGCTACCTGGCCCGCCAGGCCGACCGCACGCCCGATGCCGCCGGCCAGTTTGGCGTGGCCTTGCATGCCACCCTCGACGGGGTGGACTACGGCTTCTACGCGCTACGCTACAATGCGCTGGATCCGCAATACGCCACGGGGCCGGACAGCGACGCCACCGCCGCCGGGGCCGCCGGCTATTACCGCCTGGTCTATCCCGGCGGCATCCGCCTCTATGGCGCCAGCTTCAGCACCGCCCTGGGCGACAGCACAGTGACGGGGGAGGTCTCGGGCCGGCACGGCATGCCCCTGATCCTGCCACCGCCGGTCATCGGGGCGCAGGCGCTGTCGCGCTATGCGGCCTACGTTCGGGGCGACGTGGTGCACGGCCAACTGTCCCTGACCACGGCGCTGGGCCGCTCAGCCCTGTGGGACAGCGCCGACGTGAACGCCGAGGCGGTGGTGGACCATGTGGCCGGCCTGGCCCGCCCGGAGAGCGAAGGGCAATGGCAGCAGCCTGCGCTGAAGGCCCGCGTGCTGGTTGAGCCTCACTATTTCCAGGTCCTGCCCAACCTGGACCTGACCGTGCCGCTGGGCCTGGGCTATAACCTGACCGGGCACAGCCTGACCTACTACACCCAGAACGCCGGCGGTGGCGACCTGACCCTGGGCGTGACCGCCACCTATCGTAGCGTGTGGAAGGCCAGCCTGCTGCTGACCCATTACATCGGCGCGCCCAGCCAGCAGTGGCTGGCGGATCGCGATTTCATCGCCTTGGGGCTGGAGCGGACCTTTTAAGAAAGCCCTCAGGCGCCGAGCATCCGCCCGCTTGGATCACGTCATGGTGCGCAGGCGGGTGAGGGATAACGTGTCCGTGGTCGCGCCCTCCAGCAACCGGGCGACCTTGGCCGCCACTTCCTCGATGGCGGCGGCCTGCATGTCCGCCGATCCGCCGGCGATGTGGGGTGTCAGGAAGACGTTGGGCAAGCGGCGCAGGGGATGGCGGGGCGGCAGCGGCTCCGCCTCGTAAGTGTCCAGGCAGGCGAAGATATCGCCGCGCCGCAGCCGGTCCAGCAGGGCCTGGGGCTCGATCAGGCCGCCGCGCGCCACGTTGATCAGCACGGCGCCGGGGCGCAGGCGGTTCAGTTCGGCGGCACCCAGGGTGTGCCGGGTGGCCGGCGTCAGGCCCCGGTGCAGGCTGACGATGTCGGCCGCCAACACCTGGTCCAGGGCGGCGGGATGGGCACCGGTCCGGTGGATGTCCGCCGCCTCCGCGTTCTCGGACCAGGCCAGGACATGCGCGCCGCAGGCCGCCAGCCGCCGGGTGAAGGCCCGGGCGTTGGTGCCCCAGCCGACCAGGCCCACGGTGGCGCCGGCCAGGTCGCGGGACCGGGGCGGGCCACTTGAGGGGGCCAGTCGGGACCCCATCCGCCGCGCCCAGGGCAGCAATCCCATCCGGTGCAACAGGGGTTTCACCCCCCGGGCCAGGGCGCGCAGGCCGGTGGGCGGCCGCGCCACCCCCCAGCCGCCGGCGCGCATCACGGCGTGACCGTGGAAGGCGCGGCGGCGGCCCAGGATGGCTAGGCCCAGCGCGAACTCCGCCACGCTGTCGGCGTGGGCGTCGCTGGCGTTGACCAGGGCCACCCCCCGGGCCAGGAGGTCCTCCGCGCCGAAGCGGGCCACCGACAGCCCGGCGATCCCCACGACCCGCAGGCCGGGCAGGCGGTTTAGCACCTCTGGCGCCAGCGCCGTCGCCCCCCGGCCCAGCAGGGCGGCCACCACGTCCGGCCGGGCCCCGGTGACCTCGTCCGGCGTGGTCAGGCGATAATCGGCCAGCAGGGGCGCCAGCGCCGCCCCCCATTGGCCTACCACCAGGATGGCGCGCCCCGGCGGCGCGCTGGCGGTTGGAGCCACCGCCGACGGGGACGGCACCGGGCCGATATGCCCGCGCTCGATCAAGGCGCATAGGTGCAGGGAGGGCGCCAGGGCGGCCAGGCTGTGCGGCGCCTCCCGCCCCGTGCGGATGGCGTCCAGGAAGGCGTCGTGCTCCAGGGCGAAGCTGGTGTCGCCGCCGGGCAAGGTGGTGCTGACGGACTGTCCGTCCGTCTGCACCGTCAGGCCGCTTTCGGTGACGGTGCAGCTCTCCCCCGCCGCGTGGAAGGCGTACTCCTCCCGCCGGCTGCCGGCGGTATTATTGCAGAGGAAGGCGCCTTGCCGGTTGCCGGGCCAGCGCATCGCGGCGGTGAAGACCTGGCCACTGGCGTATGCCGCCAGATGCTCCGGCAGGCCGCCCATCATCCAGACCAGGGCGTCCAGGGCATGGATGCCGTTGGCGCTCAGCCAGCTGTCGGCGCCGAAGGCGGGGGGCTGGCCCGGCAGGGGCTTGTGGAACACCGCCTCCGCCGACCGCCAGCCGGCCCGGCCGGCGCGGGCCTGGGCAGCGCGCAGGCCGAGGTGGAAGCGGCGGTTGTGTCCACCCACCGCCACCAGGCCCTGTGCGCGGGCCAGGCCCGCCATGTGCAGCGCCTGGGCGGGGCTGGGGGCCACCGGCTTTTCCACGAACAGGTGCTTGCCGCGGCTCAGCGCCCTTATTCCGTATTCGTAATGAAGTTGGGCGCTGGCGTAGATGTGGACGGCGTCGATGTCGTCCCGGGTCAGGGCGGCATCGGCGTCGCCGGTGCAGGCGCCGAAGCCGAAGCGGGCCGCCGCCGCTTCCGCTCGCGCCCGGTCCAGGTCGCACACCAGGGCCAGGTCGACCAGGCCACGGTCACGCAGGCCCGCCAGAATGGGCAGGTGCACATGGGTCGCCATCGGCCCGGCGCCGATGACCAGCAGCTTCAAGGGGAGGGACGGATCACGGGGCATCATGCCTACAGACGGATGCGGCGGCCCGCTTATTCCCCGTTGCGGGAAATATATAGTTGCGGTGCCCGACCCCGGTTTGTGCAAGGAATCCAGGACGTAACTGGGAATTCCTCATCATCATGGACAAGTGTGGCGATGGATCGGGGCTGGTCCGGTCGGCCCGGGATTTCTTCCTGGATTTCTGCGCCCATGCCCAGGGTGATGGGCTGAGGGCCGCCGTGCTGATCCTTCTGGGGGCGGGCGCCGAGGGCGTGGGGCTGGCGCTGCTGGTGCCCCTGCTGGACCTTGTGACGGGCGACGGGCGCCACGGCTGGACGGCGGCGCTGACCGACTGGTTACCTTGGCCCCAGACGGTGGACCGGCAAGCGCGCCTGGTGCCGCTGCTGGCCTGCTTCGCCCTGCTGGTGGGCCTGCGCGCCCTGGTGCTATGGCACCGTGACGTGCTGCTGGCGCGCCTGCGCATCGGCTTCGTGGAACGGCAGCGCACCCGCCTGGTGGCGCGGCTGGTGGCGGCGCCCTGGACCACCCTGTCGGCATTGCCGCACGCCCGGATCAATCACCTGCTCAGCAGCGACATCATCCTGACCGGCGCCTGCGCCCATTTCATGCTGCAGGGTGCCGCCGCCCTGTTCCTGCTGCTGGCGCAGTGGGGCCTGGCCTGCCTGTTCTCCCTGCCGCTGGCGGTCATCACTGGCGTCCTGTTGGCGGGGGCCAGCCTGGCCCTGGCGCCGCAGCTGGCCCGGTCCCGTGAATTGGGGAGGGAGGTGGCGGACGCCAACCTGCACCTGGCCGGCAGCGGCGCGCAGTTCCTGGGCGGCCTGAAGCTGGCCATGAGCCAGAACCTGCAGCAGCGCTTCGCCGATGAGTTCAATGAAACCCTGGCCCGCCTGATGGGCCGGCAGGTGGTCCTGGCGCGGGAGCAGAGCAGGGCGCAGCTGGCCTTCACCACCCTGGCCTCGCTGGCCGGGGCCGCCGCCATCATGGTTGGTGTGTGGGGGCTTGAGGTGCCGCCCTCGGTGCTGATCGTCTTCGTCCTGTTGCTGGCGCGGATGAGCGCGCCGGCCGCGCAGTTGCTTCAGGGCGCCCAGCAGGTCGCCAACTTCCTGCCGTCGTACGAGAAGATCCGGGCGCTGGAGGCGGAGCTGGCGGGTGGCGATCCACCGCCGGCGGAGGCGCGCGCGGCCGCGTGGCCCGGCCCGTGGGACATCCGTTTCGCCGGGGTCAGCTACCGCCATCCCGGCGGCGGCCGGGGCGTCTTCGCCCTGGACCTGACGCTGGCCGCCGGCGGTTTCGTCGGCGTCACCGGGGCGTCGGGGGCGGGTAAGACCACTTTCGCCGATCTGGCCGTGGGCCTGACCGCGCCGGATGCTGGCACCATCACCGTGGGCGGCAGCGTCCTGGCGGGGGCCGTGCGCCGGCGGTGGGCCGCCGCCATCGCCTACGCCCCGCAGGAAACCTTCCTGTTCCACGACAGCATCCGCGCCAACCTGGCGTGGGCCAGCCCCGCCGCGACGGAGGCGGAGATGCGCGAGGCCCTGCACCTGGCTGGCGCCGCCGCCCTGGTGGCGCGGCTGGAACGGGGGCTGGACGCCGTGGTGGGCGAAAAGGGCGGGCTGCTGTCGGGTGGGGAACGTCAGCGCCTGGCGCTGGCCCGGGCGCTTCTGCGCCGGCCCCCCCTGTTGGTGCTGGACGAAAGCACCAGCGCCATCGACATCGCCGGCGAGCGCGCGCTGCTGGATCGCCTGGCCGCCCTGCCGTGGCGCCCCACCATCGTGCTGGTCGCCCACCGGCGGGAAAGCCTGGCGCTGTGCGACCGCGTCCTGGAATTCGCCGACGGCCGCCTGGTGGCCGACCACGCCGTTCAGGCGCCGGCGCAGAGGGTGCGGTAGCCGGCCGCCAGCACGCCCACACGCCGGAGGCTGGCCGCCAGGTCGGGCATCTCGGTTGCCGGTGGGCGGACAGGCCGGGGCAGGGCCGCCAGCGTGGGGACCAGCATGTCCAGGTCCGTCACCACCCGCGCGTGACCGGCCGCCGCCAGATAACCGAAGGGACCGGCGGCATCGGCGCTGAGAAACAGGGCCGGCACGCCGAAGGGTACCGCCTCCGCCGCGACGCCGGACGCCAGCGACACAACCGCGTCCATGTGGCGCAGCAGCGCGGGCAAGGGCAGGCTGGATGCCGGCTCGATGCGCACGGCGGGACCGCGCAGGGCCAGCAGGCGGGCGTAACGCCGGTCGTCGGCCGCGCTGGCGGCCGGATGGCGGCGGATCCACCAGTGCCAGCCGGGCGGGGCGGCCTCAATGCGGTCGGCCAGCGCGTCCCACAGGGCGGCGGGGCCGGTGGTTTGCAGCGCCACCAGGATGTGACGCTCCGCCCCGCCGCCGGCCGCCTGGCGGAAACGGTCGTCCCAGGCCCGGGTGCCTGGGTCGGCGTCATCCAGGAAGGGACCCAGGCGGGGATGGCCGCCGCACAGGGCCGCGTGCCAGCGCCCATCCGCCCAGCCGTTGATGTGGTCCGCGTCCGCCCGCCCCCAGGTCCAGAACAGGGCCGGTAGGGTGGTATACCCCCGATCCGGCACGCCCGCCCAGCCATAGGCCTTGTGCCGCCCGCCCTGCGGGCAGTGCTGCACGTCCACCGACAGAATGCCCCGCCGGCGGCAGGCCAGGGCCAGGGCTGAGCCCGCGCCGGCATACCAGGTGGTGGTGTAGGCCACCCCGGGCTGCGCCCGGTCCAGCACCCGCCCCAGCACATGGGCGGTGGCGCGCAGCACGCCCGCCCGCCGGGCCAGCGGCCCTGGCGCCAGCGACGGGGCCGGCACCCCCTGTCCCGCCAGGAAGGCGGTCGCCGCGCCGTGGTCCGGCAGATCCAGGCGCGCGCGGAACAGCGGCGCCAAGGCGCGGGCGGCCATGGTCAGGGGATCGAGCGCCAACGTGGAACGGCGCCAGGGCGCGCGCCGTCCAGGTTGCAGGTGCAGGCCGCCGGGCAGCAGCGCCAGCAGCGGCTCGCCATAACGGTCCTCCCACACGCCATCGATGCGCTCCACCGACACGCCGTCGCCCAGGAACAGGGATTCCGCCGGGTGGGCGCCCAGGGCGCCTGGCGTCTGGGCCAGGGCCTGCAGCACGCGCCGCGCGCGGGCGGAGCGGCCGGGATCGGTGGTGCCCACGTGCTGGCGATACAGGTCCAGGTACAGGTCCATGCGCGCCAGCGGCCACAGGTGGGCGTCGCCGCAGGTCCAGCGGCTGACGGCGAAGCGGTGCTCGACCTCCGCCACCAGATCCAGATACCGGGCGTGGAACGGGGTGGCCATGGCGGCCTAGTCCACCGCCAGTTCGTCCATGCGGGCCCGCCATGCCGCCTCGATCCTCAGGCGCATCTCATCCCACAGGCTGTGGGACTCGGCGGTGGAACGGGTCCAGGCGCCCTTCAGCCGGTCGGTCTCGTTGAAGCGGTGGATCTTGCGCCGCGCCTCGAACCCCTCCAGCGCGCGGCCGGCGGCACCGTTCAGTAGCCATTCGCCCGCCCGCTTCAGGCCGGTGGCGTACGGGCGGCTGTCCAGGCTCTCGCCTGGGGCGCCCGCCGCGTTGGGCAGCCACTCGGCCGTCCAGGCGTTGGCCGCGCGCACGGCCTCATACACATCGGGACCGTACAGCGGGATCATCTGGCACAGCTCCTGCGCGTCGTAGAGGCTGCGGCGGGCCAGCGGCAGGGCGGCCATGGACAGGAAGGTGTTGGGGCAGAACAGGCCCCGGCCCAACCGGGCGTCCATCAGCGCGATCAGGCGGCACAGGGCCCGCGTGCGCCACATCGTCCCGGCGTCCGTCACCAGCAGGAAGTCAACGTCGCCGTCGGGCGGGAAATTGCCGGCGGCCAGGGAGCCGGTCATCGCCACCATGCGCACATTGGGCAGGCTGGCCAGGAAGCGGGCGTAGCGGCGGGCGCGGGGCCACTGCCGGCGCGACAGCTCCCGCCGCGCGCGGCGGGTGGCGAACAGCTCCGCCCGGCCGGGCAAGGCGTAGTGGGTGCCGTCCGTCACCAGCCGCCGCGCCAGGGGGGCGCCGGACAGCGCGTGCAGCACGTCGCCCGGCGTGCACCGCACCCCATGTAGATAGCGATGGATTTCCGGGACCGTGACCGGAAAGCGGAAGACATCGCGATAGGCGACCGTGGAATAGATCGCCGTTTCCAATGCGTTCATCGCGCGGGGGCTGGTCATGAAATTCCTATCGCCTTGACAATAAAGACGTTCCAGTGTTTCGATATTTATTTTAAATGGCGCGTTGTTTATTTTTAATTCTACGCCTATAGTCAGTCATCTATTCTTGATTTCCGGTGGATCATGGCCGTCAGGCACAAGGTCGTTCTCTACAATCCCGCCGCGGTCTTCCACACCATGCCGCTGGGCCTGCTGGCCATTGGTTCCAACCTTGATCCCGCGCGCTATGAGGTGCGCATCATCGACGCGCGGATCGAGGCCGATCCCCAGGGTGCCGTGCTGCGGGCGGTGGACGGGGCCTTGTGCTTCGGCGTCACCATGCTGACGGGCCGTCCCCTGGGCGACGCGCTGGCCACGCTGCGCGCGGTAAAGCGGGCGCATCCGGGTCTCACCACCGTGGCCGGCGGCTGGCACCCTTCCCTGTTCCCGGTGGAGACGCTGGCGGAGCCCAGCATCGACATCACCGTGGCGGGGCAGGGGGAACGCACCTTCGCCGACATCGTGGAACGGCTGGCCGCCGGGGCCCGGGTGGCGGATATCCCCGGCATCGCCCATCGCGATGGCGACCGGGTGGTGCGCACCAGGCCGCGCCCCCTGGAAAGCCTGGACGCCTTCGCCCCGCCCAACTTCGACCTGATCCCGGTGGAACGGTATTTCGAGTTCAAGGGCCGGCGGCAGCTGGACTACATCGGCTCCATCGGCTGCAATTTCCGCTGCGCCTTCTGCGCCGACCCCTTCGTCTACGGCCGCGATTGGAAGGCCACGTCGGCGGCCCGCATGGGGGCGGAGATCGAGGCGCTGTGGCGTCGCTACCGCTTCACCGACCTGAACTTCCAGGACGAGACCTACTTCACCCACCGCCACCGCGTGGCCGACATCTGCGAGGAATTCCTGCGCCGGGGCCTGGACTTCACCTGGGCCGGCACCATGCGCGCCGACCAGGGCGTGCGCCTGCCGGAAGAGATCTGGCGGCTGTGCGTCCGTTCCGGCCTGCGTCGTGTGCTGGTGGGGGTGGAAACCGGCTCGCACGAGATGATGAGGCGCATCCGGAAGGACACCACCATCGACGCCATCCTGGAGACGGCGGCCAAATGCCGGCAGCATGACATCGCCGTCATCTTCTCCTTCATCGTCGGCTTTCCGGAGGAGACGGAGGAACAGGTCGAGGCCACGCTGGGCCTGATCAAGACCCTGCGGGCCATGAGCCCCCGGTTTGAGACGCCCCTGTTCTATTACAAGCCCTATCCTGGCTCCGCCCTGGCCGCCGCCGTGGCGGACCAGACGCCGCGCACCTTGGACGACTGGGCGCGGTTCGACTATGTGGCGGGTGCGGCCGGCACCTGGGTGCCACCACATCTTTACCGCCGGATCGAGCGGTTCAAGTTCTACAACAAATATGCGGCCGGCCCGGTCGCGACCGGGCGGGGCGCTGGTCGACTGCTGCGCCGGGTGGCGCGCTGGCGCATTGACCATGACGTTTACGCCGCCCCGGTGGAGAAGTTCCTGGTCCAGCATCTGCGCCCCGAGCCCTCCTTATCCTGAGGCCTGTTCGGCGTCGGCCAGCGGGCTGGCCGGGGCGGACAGCGCCACCGGGCGGGGGCGCAGGGCCATTTCCCAGGCGCGCTCGAACCCGGCGGGCGACAGCGCGCTGCGGACGAAGGCCGCCCCCTTGCGCGCGGCATCCGCCCAAAGCGGGGCATAGGCCTCCGGCTGGGTGAGATAGGGGGCCCACTGGTCCTCCGCCACCGTCAGGGGATATCCGGGCGCGCGCAATCCCTCCATGGCCGTGCGGTTGCCCAGAACGGGGCAGCCCCAGGCCCAGGCCTCGGCCACCTTGGTCTTGATGCCGCCGGCCACCAGCGCCGGCACCAGGGCGATGCTGCCCGGCCGGTAGACCTGGGGCCAGGGTCGTCGGCATAGCCGTGCCAGTGCACGCCCGGCACGGTGACCAGCGGGCGGGGTCTGACGGCCATGAATGTGCAGCGGTGTGGCGGGCCTCAGCCGCCGCCACAGGTCCAGCAGGAAATCGATGGCGGTGCGGTTCTGCAGTTGCCGGTCGCTGCCGATGAAGACGAAGCGCAGGGCGGGCGCCTCGCGCCACGGTTCCGCCCGCAGGGGCACGCCGGGCGGGATGGCCCGGACCACCGGCGGCCCCTTGCGCGACAGGGTATCGGCCGGCGCCCGCTGGCACAGCATCTGCCGCTCCACCGGTGACAGCAGCACCGTGGCGCTGGAGGCCAGCATCACCTCCCGCTCCGCCGCCGGCAGGGTCATGGCCTCGTACGCCGTGACCAGGCGGGCCAGCGGCCCCTCGGCAAGGCGGCGCAGCCAGGGGGGGAAGTGGGGTCCGGCATGGCCGGTCAGCAGCGGCAGGCGGTGGTGGCGCAGGTAGATCATGCGCCGCGACATCAGGTCGTCGAAGTCGGTCACCACGTGCAGGTCGGGCAGGGCGCGGCGCAGGGTCCGCAGCAGGGTCTGGCAGCGCACGGTGTCCAGGTAAACGGCGTCGAACACCCCGGCGGCGATGCGCGCCGTGACGCGTGCCGCCTCATCCGGCGCGGCGTAGAGCAGGCATTGCAGCGGCATGGGCCGCCCCGCCGCCAGGCTGGCCGCCCAGGCGGCGGCCGCACCCAGCCGCGCCCCCATCCCGCCGTCCAGCACCGGCCGCAGGGGGATCACCTCCACCGTGTGGCGGCGGCGCAGGGCCGCCAGGATGTGCCCCATGATGGGCGTGCGGCCGTTGCGCTGCGCCAGGTCGCGGGTGGTCACGAAGGCGATGCGCAAAGAGGGTCCGGGGGTCGTGTCCATGAGGCCGCCTGGGGAAGGGTGCGCCGATCGCACCTTTCCTCAAGACGGATGGCGCCCGCCCTCTATTCCCCAGCGGGTGGCGATTGCCGGTGGGGCAGGTGGTTCATGGCGCAACACAGGGCCAGCGGGATCCACAGGCCCGCGTCGACGAAGGTGTCCTGGTTCAGGAAGCTGAAGCCCAGCGCGGCGGCGCTGACCAGGCGGAAATAGTGGTGGAAGGCGTCGTGCGGACGGCCCCGGAACAACTGCCGCCAGAAGAAGACGGCGAACAGGACGAAGCCCACCAGCCCGGTTTCCGACAGCAGGCGCAGGAACAGGTTCTTGGCGTTGCCTTTTTCCGGGGAATTGGGATCCAGCCAGCCGATGCCCTCCTTGGCGCCCTGGGTGAACAGCTGGGTGGCGAAGGCCCAGTCCGGCGCGTACTGGCCGAAAAATCGGTAGTTGTTGCCCAGCGAGACGCCGAAGGCCGGGTGGTCCAGCCAGGTCAGGCCGGCGGCCTCCGCCGCGGCGAAGCGGCCCGCCAGGGCCAGGGCGTCGGTGACCCCGGTGGCCAGATCGCCGCCGGCCGCGCCGCTGAGGTCGGCGGATTGGGTCAGGTAGGCCACCGGCCCCATGACATAGGTGGCGCCCGCCCCGGCGCCCAGGCCGCTCATGGCCACCACGGCCCCGCCGCTGGCCAGCAGCACGCCCAGGAAGGCGGCCGCCGCCAGGATGCGGCCGCGCAGCGCCGCCAGGAAGACGCCAAGCCCCAGCATGGCCACGATGCAGGCCAACCCGAAGCGGGAACCGGAGAACAGCAGGCCGGCGACGGCGACGGCGAAGCCGCCGGCCAGGCGCAGGGCGTGACCGGGCAGGGCCGGCAAACCCACCCCCTCCTGCCGGGCCATGGCGCGGGCGATCAGGGCCGGGATCAGCAGGACGATGATCTGGGTCGCCAGCCACGACGGCTCGAACGTCAGGCCCTGGGCCCGGTTCACCAGCCCGTCATAGCGCACGGCGGCCAGGTCGGTGACGGCCTGGACCAGGCGCAGCAGCTCACCGTGCTGGGCCATGGCCACCACTTGCACCCCGGCGAAGGCGATGGACACACCCATGGCCAGGGACAGGGTGCGCAGGGTCAGGCGGATGTCGGCGGCCGTCCGGATCTGCAACCGCGCCACGACGTAGAAGGCCAGGCCTACACCCCAGGTCAGCAGGGCGCGGATGAGGCTGTCCAGCGGCGTCTGCCCCTTGAAGGCATCGGGTGGCAGCACCGTCACCACCATCAGGCCGCCGACCACCAGATAGAGGGTGAACAGGGCCAGCGCCATGAAGCCGTCGGCCGCCAGCCGGGGCCGCTGGCCCCGCACCAGGAAGCGATAGGCGGCGATGCCCAGCAGCAGGACGGCGGGCACGATGGCCAACGGCCGGGCCAGGGTGCCGTTGCCGAAGGGCAGCAGCGGCGTGGCCGACACCGGCACGCACAGCAGCAGCGCCCGCCACAGCCGCCGCTTCACGGTCGGCAGGGGATCGGCGGCGCTCATGACGGCGCCAGCGCCGGCCCGCGCACGGTCAGGGGCCCGCAGCGGAGGAGATAGAGCAGGCCCATGCCGGCCCGCAGGGCCCCGGCGCCAGGGAGGCGACGCAGGCGCCGGTGACGCCGAACCGCCAGGTCAGCCA
>NZ_BACU01000502.1 GCF_000333275.1 Azospirillum sp. B4
AGTTTTTGCCCGGCGGTTCCGAACCCGGCGATGGATTGTGCCATGTTGCCGGCCGCGGCCGCGGTGTCGGCGGCGGCATCGTCGCGCGCTTGGTCCGACAGGCTCCCCGCGATCGTCGCGACCTGATCCAGTTCCTCCCTCACGCCGTCGGCCTCCACGGCGATCTCGTTGGCGTATACGCGCAGTTCCTGGGCAATGATCGAGAGGGGCCGGCCAACCGTGCCCAGCCGGCCGCACCGGAGGCTGGTGTTCAGGCCCATGATGCGGATGTCCGCCTCCAAGGTCCGCATGGTGCCGATCTGGCGCACCAGGCGCGCCGTCGCGGCCGACACCGATGCGGCGGCCAGGTCGGTTTGGCGCTGGGCCGTGCCAAACCCGTCCAGCAGGGCCTGGACTTCCCCGACCTCCTCCTCCAGCTCGCCCACGAAGCTGCCTTCATGTCCGCCGGAAGCGCCGAAGGCCTCCTGGCCCTGGCGCACGATCTCCTTGGCGTCGTCCGCCAGTTCGCGCAGCGACGTCAGGATCTGATCGACCTCCCGCGCCAGTTCGTCCGCCGTGTCCTCCAGTTGTGCCGCTTGCAGGCGGCAGCAAAACTGGGCCGCCGGTGGCGTGGTGCCGGCTCCCGGGGCGGGCCCGGTTCCGGTCAGCAGGCCCCCCGTCAGCGGCCCCCCCGTCAGTAGACCCAGGGCATAGTCCACGTGCTCCATGCGCTGGCGCGTGATGTCGCCCACTTGCAGCGCCATGACCGCCTCGCTGATGCGGGCGGTGATGTCTCTTGAGCGTTGGCCGACCATGGCCGCGGCCGCGCCCGCCCGGTGGCCGCGCTCGACCACCGTGCCGACGCTGCGTGTCAGGCGTTGCGGGATGGCCCGGGCCGCCGTGCTCTGCCGCGCGTCCAGGGTGGACTGGTTGGCGATGACTTCCTGCAAGTGGCGGCTGACGCCCGCCAGTTCGGCGGCGAACAGGTCCAGGCTGGACTGGGCCAGGCTCAACGTCCGGCGGATTTCGGTGGCGAAATTCATGAACTCGTCGCTGCTGTCACCGATGACGGCGGCGGCGATCTTGGCGTTGGTGGCCAGCATCGCCACGCCTTTGATCGACTTGTCCATCCGTGCCACCCGGCCGGTGATGGCCGTGACCAGTGCCGTCAGGCTCTGGAACGAACCGGCCTCGACGCCCTGGGTCAGCGCGGAGATGAAGCGCGCCACCCGCGACAGGTCCTGGGTGGCCAGGCGCAGATCCTCCCCATTCATTTCATTGGAAAGCGTGTCGCAGGTGCCGGTCAGGCTGGTCAGGATGTCGACGGCGGTCTCAAGCCGGCGGCCGATGTCCAGGAAATGCGCGTCGGTTGACGCGGACGCCCCCCTGATGGCCTTGGCCACGGTATCCAAATCCCCTCTCATGCCCGTCCTCGATGAATTTTTTGCGGCGCGGCTCGTGGCCACCTGACATTAAGCAGAACCAGGTGAATTGATGGTAACCCTCCGGCGACCATTCATCCTTTCGGTGGCGCGGTGCCATAATCCGCTCGCCCACGGTGTTTCACGTATCCCCACGGTCTCAAGAGCGTCCGCTCCCCTTCGGTTCCGAAGGGTTGGGCGCTGGACGGGCCTGTGTAAAGGGTAAATATAGGCCTATTATAATTCCATTAACATTGAATCACATTAAGATAAAATTCCATGTATTGATTCATATCAAAACCATTCTCAGGCTCTATTTCGTCTTTTTTGTCCGCCAAGGTTTACAATTTATAAACCACCTACCCATAAGATTTGCCTGGCCGGCGAATTTCGGCTATCTAAACGTCTGTGGTAATGCTTTTGGGGTAGATTTTTACCACACCAAATGAGGCGCTGACCATCATTTCACGGCTGCGTCCAGGCGGCCGCGCTTTTTGCTTGTCCGGCTCACATAAGGATTCCGCAATGGGAAACGCATCGCGCGAAGACGTTGGAAAAGTTGTTTTCGACGGATCCCGCACCATTCGTAACGCTGACGAAACGCACGCCATCCTCATGGCGGCGGGCAAGTCCCATGCCGTCGTGGAAATTGAGTGCGGCGCGCTGGACGAGGTTGACCTCAGCTTTGTCCAGCTGCTGATCGCCGCGCGGAACGGCGCCCGGCGCGACCGGCGGGTGGTGAGGTTGGCTGGGCCGGTTTCCGGGGTGCTGCGGGACGCGCTGCAACGGGGCGGCTTCCTGACGGCCGTTGGGCTGGCCGCCGGTGCCACGGCCACCGCCGATCAAACCGCCGACCACGATTTCTGGCTGCATACGGAGGCACGATGATGGCCAAGACCGTCCTGAGCGTTGATGACTCCCCCAGCGTGCGCCAAATGGTGAAGCTGACCCTGGCGGGGGCGGGATACACCGTCCTGCAAGCCGCCGATGGCGCCGAAGGCTTGGCCAAGGCCAAGGATACGGCGGTCGACCTGGTGGTCACCGACCTCAACATGCCGGTGATGAATGGCCTGGACCTCATCCGGGCGTTGCGTCAGCTGCCCGCCTACCGGGGCGTGCCCATCCTGTTCCTGACCACGGAATCCGATGCCGCCATGAAGCAGGAGGCCAAGGCCGCCGGCGCCACGGGCTGGATCACCAAGCCGTTCCAACAGGAACAACTGGTGTCCGTCGTGCGCAAGGTGCTGGGCGCATGAGCACGCTGGATCCGGCGGACGTCTTCCGGCAGGAAGCCCAGGAACTGCTTGAGCAGTTGGAACAGGCGCTGCTCGATCTGGAACACGCGCCGGACGACGCCGACCTGATCAACAGCGCCTTCCGTGCCCTTCATACGGTGAAGGGATCGGGGGCGATGTTCGGCTTCGACGCGGTCGCGTCGTTCACCCACCACGTGGAGACGGCGTTCGATCTGGTGCGCAAGGGCAAGGTGCCGCCCAGCCGGGACCTGATCGCCGTGACGCTGGCGGCCAAGGACCACATGCGCCAGCTGATCGAGGCGCCGGATCTGGCTGAGGCGGCGGACGGCGCCGTCATCCTGCAGACGCTGAAGCAGGTCGTGGGCGACCCGTCGGCATCCGCGGTGGCTGAGGCGCCGCGGGAACTGGCGGCGCAGGTGCACGCGCCGGTCGACGCCACATGGCGGATACGCTTCCGCCTGGGCCGCGACGCCATGGCGATGGGAACCAACCCCCTGTTGCTGCTGGATGAGTTGCGCGGCCTGGGTGTCGCCACGGTCGTCGCCCGGACCGACGGCGTGCCGCCGCTGGAGGACATGACGCCGACGGATTGCCACCTTGCCTGGGACGTCGTGCTGACCACCAGCCAGCCGCGCGCGGTGATCGAGGAGGTCTTCATGTTCGTCATCGACGACATGGAGCTGTCGATCGATCCCATCACCGTTTCCGGTGAAGGCGGCCGCATCGGTGAGATCCTGGTGGACCGGGGCGACGTGGCGCAGGGGGCGGTCGACGCCGCGGTGGCGGCCCAGATGCCCCTGGGCACGTTGCTGGTGAAATCCGGCGAGGTGTCCCCCGATACGCTGGCCGCGGCCCTGGCCGAACAACAGCACCTGAGGGCGGGCGCGACATCGGGTGCCGGCGCGGCGGCCGGCCCGGATGGGGCAAAGCTGGGCGGGGCCAAGGCGGTGTCTAGGGGGACGGACAGCATCCGTGTGCCGGCCGAACGCCTTGATGAGCTGATGGACCGCGTGGGCGAGCTGGTCATCGTCCAGTCGCGCCTGTCCCAGGTGGCGGCGTCGGGCGCCGATGCCGAGGTCAAGGCGATCGCGGAGGAGATCGAGCGCCTGGCCCACGAGCTGCGGGACGCCACCATGAGCGTCCGCACCGTGCCGATCGGATCGCTTTTCGGCCGGTTCCGCCGCATGGTGCATGACCTCGCCGATGAACTGGGCAAGCGCATCGAGCTGGTCACGCTGGGCGAGGAGACGGAACTCGACAAGACGGTCATCGAGCGGCTCAACGATCCGCTGATCCACCTGATCCGCAACGCCATCGACCACGGGCTGGAAACGCCCGACGGCCGCAGGGAGGCGGGCAAGCCGGCGGCCGGGCGCATAACCTTGACCGCCTGCCACGCCGGGGCGGAGGTGATGGTGACCATTGGTGATGACGGCCGGGGCCTGGACCGCGCGCGCATCCAGGCGCGCGCCGAGGACCAGGGCCTGATCCCCGCCGGCGCCAAGCTTTCCGACGCGGAGCTGTTCCAGCTGATCTTCCAGCCCGGCTTCTCGACCGCGAGGGAGGTGACCAACCTGTCCGGCCGGGGCGTGGGCATGGACGTGGTGAAGCGCGCCATTGAAGGGTTGCGCGGCAAGATCGACATCGCCAGCACGCCCGGCGAAGGCACGCGGCTGACCCTGCGGCTGCCGCTGACCCTGGCCATCATCGATGGGCTGTTGGTGCGCGTCGGCACCGGCCGGTACGCCCTGCCACTGTCGGCGGTGGAGGAATGCGTGGAACTGTCGGCGGAGGAGGACGCGCGCTCCCGCGGGCGCAGCTTCCTGAACATCCGGGGCGACCTGGTGCCCTTCCTGCGCCTGCGGGAGCTGTTCCACGTGGCCGAGCCCCCGGACCGCTACCAGAAGGCGGTGATCGTCTCCTTCGGCGGGCAGCGGGTTGGCCTGGTGGTGGACCAGGTGATCGGCAACCACCAGACGGTGATCAAGTCGCTGTCCAAGCTGCACGCCGACGTCGAGACCTTCGCCGGCGCCACCATCCTGGGGGACGGGGCCGTGGCCCTGATCCTGGACATCGCCAACCTGGTCAAGCTGGGCATGGCCTACGAGAACCGCTTCAAAGCCGCCAGCTGACGGCAGGGGGACATCATGACAGCGTGGAAAAGTGGTAAGCCGCTGGAAGTCCTGACCCTGGGCCTGCAAGGCGAGGTCTTCGCCTTGGAGGCCGCGCACGTGCGCGAAATCCTGGATCTCGTTCCCGTCACCGGCGTGCCCAACAGCCAACCTTTCGTCGGCGGGCTGATCAATGTGCGCGGCAAGGTGGTGCCGCTGGCGGACCTGCGCCTGAAGTTCGGAATGGACCTGCAGCCGCCCACCATCGACACCCGCATCGTCGTCACCGAGGTGATGATCGATGGCGCACCCGTGATCGTCGGGCTGCGCGCCGACAAGGTGTACGAAATCACCCAGGTGCCGGCGTCCGCCCTGGAGGAGACGCCGCGCATCGGCATGCGCTGGCGGCCGGAGTACATCCGCTGCATCGCCAAGCGCGGCGCCGAATTCATCGCCGTCCTCGATCTCGAACGCATCTTCTCCGGCGCCGACGCGCGGGACGAAGCCGCCAACCCATCGCAACGCACCGCAGCCTGACGGGGAACCTCACATGCGCATTACCATCAAGCTGAAGCTGGCGTTGACCTTCGCCTTCATCATCATGCTCAGCACCGCCACGGCGGGGCTGGGCATCAGCAGCCTGGCCACCATCAACACCACCATGCGCGACATGGTCGCCGGCCCGGTGCAGAAGCTGCAATGGGCGGAAGAGGTGCTGGTCGACCTAGTGCAGATGGTGCGGGCCGAGAAGAACATGCTGCTCTCGACCAGTCCCGAACAGGTCGAGAAGTACGACCGCGATGTCATGGGCTACCGCCAGGACTTCGCCGACCTGGTCGCCAAGGTCCAGGCCATCATCAGCGCCGAGGGCAAGCCCAAATGGCAGGCGCTGCAAGGCACCTGGCAGCAGTTCCTGGCGACCGACGACAAGATGCGCGAACTGGTCAAGCGCGGCGAGCAGGCCAAGGCCATCGAGATATCGGTGGGGCCGGCGCGCCAACTGGTGGGTGAAGCGCAGCGGCAGTTGGCCGACATCATCGAACTCTACCGCACGCAGATGGCCGGCGCGGAGGCAGACGCCGTCGCCCAATACGAAAGCGCGCGCCTGTTCCTGGTCGTCGCCGTGCTGGCGTCGCTGCTGATCGCCGTGGCGGCTGGCACCTGGATCGCGCTGGGCATCAGCCGGGGCCTGAATCGGGCGGGGGCCCTGGCCCAGGCGGTGGCGGACGGTGATCTGACCCGCACCGCCGAGGTGACGTCGCGGGACGAGGTGGGCGACCTCATGCGCCATATCAACAGCATGATGGAGAAGCTGCGGGAGGTCGTGGGCGAAGCGACGTCGGCGTCGGAGAACGTGTCGTCAGGCAGCCAGGACTGTCGGCGACGGCGGAGGAACTGTCGCAAGGGGCGACTGACCCAGCGTCGGCGGCGGAGGAAGCGTCGGCTTCCAAGGAACAGATGGCGGCCAACTTCAAACAGAACGGGGACAACGCCGGCCAGAGGGAAAAGATCGCTCGGTATTCGGCCGGGGAACCGCAAAACTTTGGGGAGGCGGTGACCCGGGCGGTGCA
>NZ_BACU01000501.1 GCF_000333275.1 Azospirillum sp. B4
GCCGCGGGTGAGATCAAGGCCCCTGGCCCGGCAAGCCGCTGGATGGTTTGCAGAAGCTGGAGTTGCGCTCCCCCATCGCCGGCGGGTGATCACCCGCAGCGTGACCCGGGGCGATCGTCTGGCGGCGGATGCCGACGCNTATGTCGTCGCCGACCTGGCCCAGGTGTCCATCGAGTTCCCGGTCTACGCCCGCGACCTGGCCTTCGTGGCGGAGGGCAAGCCCGTGGTGGTGGCGGGCGCGGATGGCCGCCAGGCGGAGGGGCGCGTCACCTATGTCGGCCCCGCCCTGGATCCGGCGACCGGCGCGGCCCGGGTGGTGGCGTCCCTGGAGAACAAGGACGGCGGCTGGCACCCCGGCGACTTCGCCAGCGGCACGCTGGAGGCCGATGCCCAACCGGCGGATCTGATGGTGCCGGAGGAAGCGGTCCAGACCCTGGAGGGACGCACGGTGGTCTTCGTTCCCGTGCCGGAAGGGTTCGAGCGCCGGCCGGTGACCGTCGGCCGCACCGACGGCCGAAACGCCGAGGTGCTGTCCGGGCTGAAGCCGGGCGAGGCCGTTGCCTCCGTCAACGCCTTCATCCTGAAGGCGGAGGCCGGCAAGGACGAAGCCGGCCACGAGGATTGAGGAGACACGAAGCCATGCTCGCCAAAATCCTCAATTTCTCCGTCCGCAGCCGCTACCTGGTGGTGCTGCTGGCCGTCATCGTGTCCGCCCTGGGCGCATGGTCGGTGGCCAAGCTGCCTATCGACGCGGTTCCCGACATCACCAACAAGCAGGTGCAGATCAACACCGCCGCCCCGGCCTTGGCGCCGTTCGAGGTGGAAAAGCAGGTGACCTTCCCTATTGAGACGGCGCTGGCCGGCATCCCGGGCCTGGAAGGCACGCGGTCGCTATCCCGCAACGGCTTCTCCCAGGTCACGGCCCTGTTCAGGGAGGACGTGGACATCTACTTCGCCCGGCAACAGGTGAACGAACGCCTGACCGAGGCGCGGGCGTCCTTGCCGGCCGGGGCGGAGACCCGCATGGGCGCCATCTCCACGGGCTTGGGCGAAATCACCATGTGGACGGTGGAGTTCACGCCTTTCGATCCGGCCAAGGCGCGGCCGGGCCAGCCGGGCTGGCAGGCGGATGGCAGCTACCTGACGCCGGAGGGCGAAAGCCTGCGCACGCCGGAACAACGGGCCACATACCTGCGCACGGTCCAGGACTGGATCATCCGGCCGCAGATCAAGGGCGTGCCCGGCATCGCCGGCGTGGACGCCATCGGCGGCTATGTGAAGCAGTATCAGGTGGAACCCGATCCCCTGCGCCTGGCGGCCCGCGGCCTGACCCTGGCCGACGTGGTCCAGGCGCTGGAACGCAACAACACCAGCGCCGGCGCGGGTTACCTGGAGCGGCGGGGGGAGGCCTACGTCGTCCGCTCCGACGGCCGGTTGCGCACTGTGCAGGAGATCGGGGCGGTGGTGATCGCCACCCGCGACGGCACGCCCGTCTTCCTGCGCGACGTGGCGACCGTCGCCATCGGTCGGGAACTGCGTACCGGCAGCGCCAGCGAGAACGGTGAGGAGGTTGTGGTCGGCACCGCCCTGATGCTGATCGGTGGCAACAGCCGCACGGCGGCGGCGGTGGTGAAGGCCAAGCTGGCCGAAGTCGCGCGGTCGATGCCGCCGGATGTGCATGCCAAGACGGTGCTGGACCGCACCAAGCTGGTCAACGCCACGGTTCGCACCGTCGAAAAGAACCTGGCGGAAGGGGCGCTGCTGGTGGTGGCGGTGCTGTTCGCCCTGCTGGGCAACATCCGCGCCGCCCTCATCACCGCCGTGGTCATCCCCGTGACCATGCTGCTGACGGCCATGGGCATGGTGCGGGCCGGCATCAGCGCCAACCTGATGAGCCTGGGCGCCCTGGACTTCGGCTTGATCGTCGACGGCGCCGTGATTATCGCGGAGAACTGCCTGCGCCGGATGGGCGGGCGCCAGCATGCCCTTGGCCGCGTCCTGTCCCTGCCCGAGCGGCTGGAGGAGGTCGCGGCCGCGGCGCGGGAGATGATCCGGCCCTCCGTCTTCGGGCAGGCCATCATCATCATCGTCTACCTGCCGCTGCTGACCTTCACGGGCGTGGAGGGCAAGATGTTCCAGCCCATGGCCTTGACGGTCATCACCGCCCTGGTCATCGCCTTCGTCCTGTCGCTGACCCTGGTGCCGGCGCTGATCGCCATCGTCATCCGGGGGCCCGTCCAGGAGAAGGAGAACCCGGTCATCGCCAAGGCCAAGGGATGGTACGTGCCCATCCTGGACCGCGCCCTGGCGGACCCGGTGCCCTGGATCCTGGGGGCCGCCTTCCTGTTCCTGGCCAGCCTGGGCCTGTTCACCCGGATGGGGCAGGAATTCATCCCAACCTTGGATGAAAAGGACATCGCCATGCAGGCGGTGCGCATCCCCAGCACGTCCCTCAGCCAGTCCACCGCGATGCAGGCCGCGGTGGAACGCACGGTCAGCGGCTTCCCCGAGGTGGCCTTCGTTTTCTCCAAGACCGGAACGGCGGAGATGGCGGCCGACCCCATGCCCCCCAACGCGTCGGACACCTTCATCATCCTGAAGCCCCAGGATCAGTGGCCCGACCCCACGCTGCGCAAGGAGGCGCTGGTGGCCAGGATCGAGGCCGCCGTGGCCACGCTGCCCGGCAACAACTACGAGTTCACCCAGCCCATCCAGATGCGCTTCAACGAGCTGATCTCCGGTGTGCGCAGCGACGTGGCGGTGAAACTGTACGGTGACGACTTCGACGCCCTGCAGGCCTCGGCGGCGCAAATCGCGCGCGCCTTGCAAGGGGTGGCGGGGGCCAGTGACGTGCGGGTGGAGCAGGCCTCCGGCCTGCCCATGCTGGACATCCGCATCGATCGGCCGGTGGCGGCCCGGTTCGGGCTCAACGCCGCTGACATCCAGGACGTCATCGCCATGGCGGTTGGCGGGCGGGAGGCCGGGCAGGTGTTCGAAGGGGACCGGCGCTTCGACGTCACCCTGCGCTTGCCCGACGCGCTGCGGAACGACATTGAAACGCTGAAGACGCTACCGGTGCCGATACCCGTGACGGAGGCCGGGGCGCCCAGGTTCGTGCCCCTCGGTTCCGTCGCCACCTTCGAGATCGCGGAGGGTCCCAACCAGATCAGCCGCGAGAACGGCAAGCGCCGCATCGTCATCCAGGCCAATGTGCGGGGGCGGGACATCGGGTCCTTCGTGGCGGAGGCACAGGACCGCATCAACGCCATCGCCCTGCCCACCGGTTATTGGACGGAGTGGGGCGGGCAGTTCGAGACCCTGACGGCGGCCCGGGGCGCGCCTGTCCGTGGTCGTGCCCACGTGCTTCGCCGTCATCTTCCTGTTGGTTGTTCGGCGCGCTGGGGTCGGTGCGGGACGCCCTGCTGGTGTTCAGCGGGGTGCCGCTGGCGCTGACCGGCGGCATCGCCGCGCTGTGGTTGCGGGGGATGCCGTTTTCCATCTCCGCCGCCGTGGGTTTCATCGCCCTGTCCGGCATCGCGGTGCTGAACGGCCTCGTCATGGTGTCCTTCATCCGGCAGGCAGTCGCGGACGGCAGCGATCCGTTGACCGCCATCCGCGACGGGGCGTTGACCCGCCTGCGGCCGGTGCTGATGACGGCGCTGGTCGCGTCCCTGGGCTTTGTGCCCATGGCGCTGGCCACCGGGACGGGGGCGGAGGTGCAACGGCCCTTGGCCACCGTGGTCATCGGCGGCCTGATCAGCGCCACAATCCTGACCTTGGTGGTGCTGCCGGCGCTCTACCGCCGCTTCGCGGTGCCGGTGGCGGTCACGGGCGGGGTGGCTTGGCCCCGGCCACAACTGGAGTGACTTGCCCAGGGGTCCCGGCCCAGGGGTCCCGGAATTGCGTGAGCTCCGGGACCTTCTAAAAGAGGAAATCCTCCAGATCTTCCGCCGGGGCGGCGGAGGGGGAGGGCGCCTCGGTCATGGGGTGCCGGTGGCGCGGGGCATACCGGTCAAGCACGTCGCGTTCACGCGCCATGGTGTAGCTGCGGGCCATCAGATCGATCAGCGGTTCGGCCTCCGTCGGGATGTTGGCGGGCTGCGGGCCGGGCGCCAAGGTGGCGAGATCGGCGGCCGCCCGCCGCAGCGCCTGACCGATCTGGTCGTGCGTCGCGGCCCGGCTGATCGTTTCCTGCAGCAGGTTGACCACCGCCTGCCCATCCTGCTCCAGAGTCCGCAGGGCTGCGGCCAG
>NZ_BACU01000500.1 GCF_000333275.1 Azospirillum sp. B4
TCAGGGCCGGGGCATGAGGCGCGCCCAGGCGCGCGACATCGCCATCGAGAAGCTGGCCGCGGTGGGCTTAGGATCCGACGTCGCCAACCTGTCGCCGGCGGAGCTGTCGGGCGGCATGCAGAAGCGCGTGGGCCTGGCCCGCGCCATCGCCACCACACCGGAGATCATCTTCTTCGACGAACCGACCACCGGCCTGGATCCCATCATGGCCGACGTCATCAACGACCTGATCGTGAAGTGCGTGCGCGACCTGGGCGCCACCGCGCTGACCATCACCCACGACATGGTCAATCTGGAAGGGCAGCTGCTGCGCCGGCCGGATCGCCGCGCCGACACGGTCTACGTGTTCATGCACCCCACCTCCACCCTGCAGCTGCTGCCCATGCCGCTGGCGCTGGCCGACGCTGGGCTGGACGTGCTGTGTGCCGCCAGCCGCTATGCCCGCAACGACAGCGCCCTGATCATGGAGAAGGTGGCGATCGACCTGGGGCAGTGGATCGCGCATGCGCGGGGAGCGTTGGGCTACGATCGCGTGGTGCTGGTCGGCTGGTCGGGCGGCGGCTCCCTGTCGCTGTTCTACCAGGCGCAGGCGGAACGGCCGTCCATCACCCACACCCCGGCGGGGGACGAGGTCGACCTGACGGCTGCCGGCCTGACGATGGCGGATGGCGTGATCTTCATCGCCGCCCATCTGTCGCGCGCCGAAACACTCACCGAATGGCTGGACCCGTCCGTTATCGACGAGGCCGATCCCGACCGGCGCGACCCGGCCTTCGACATCTATGCCGAGGCGTGCCCCAACCAGGCGCCTTATGATGCCGGTTTCGTGGAACAATTTCGCGCGCGCCAGGTGGAGCGCAACCGCCGCATCACCCAGTGGTGCCAGGACCAACTGGAGCGGCTGCGAAAACGGGGCGGGGCGGAGCAGGAGCGCGCCTTCGTCGTTCACCGCACGATGTGCGATGTCCGTTGGCTGGACCCAGGGGTCGATCCCAATGAACGCAAGCCCGGCTGGTGTTATATGGGCGACCCGCGGGCGGTGAACGTGGGGCCGGTCGGCTTGGCCCGCTTCACCACCCTGCGCTCATGGCTCAGCCAGTGGAGCTATGATCTGTCGAACGCGAAGGGGCCGATGAACGCCGCCAAGATCCACCGGACGCCGGTGCTGCAGATCGAAAACACGGCGGATGAGGCGGTGCCCGCCACCCACAATCCGGCGATCAACGCCGCCCTGGCGACGCCGGACAAGGAATACCATCGCATCATCGGCGCCACCCATTACTACATCGGCCAGCCGGACCATCTGGCCACCTGCATCGGCCTGATCATGGACTGGAGCCGCCGGAAAAGCTTCATGGGCACGTGAGCGTTGAAAGGTCGGCGGCGGCCCTGGGGGCCGCCGCCGCGCTTCCGCTTTAGCCAGCGGTTCTGGCCTGTAGCCGGGCGGCCTTTTCGCGGGTCCACCTGTCCAGTTCCGCGCGGGCGGAACTGGCGGCGTCGGCGAGGTAGGTCGGTGATTCCGTGCGCGCCGTGACCTCCAGGCGCAGGCCGTTGGGATCGAAGAAATAGATCGACTTCACGAAATGGTGGTCGACCAGCCCCAGGACTTCCACGCCATGGTCGATCAGCCGCTGGCGCATCGCCAGCACCTCATCCACGGACCCGGTTTCCATGGCGAAATGCTGGACCCAGGCGGGGGTGTTGGGGGACGGCGCCGGCATCTCATCATCGCCCAGGTCGAAAAAGGCGATATAAGATCCGTCTGTCATGGCGAAGAACATGTGGGCGTAGGGCTTCTCCTCGCCCGTGCTGGGAACGCGGTCGGCCAGCATGCAATTGACGAGCGGAAGACCCAGGACGTCTTCGTAGAAGTGCCGGGTCTCCTCCCCGTCGCGGCAGGGATAGGCGAAATGATACAGACCCTTAATGGCGGGTGGTGCGGCGGGTGGTGTCGACATGGCGCAGGCTCCGGGGAAAGGGCGGACCGGATCGAAGGACGCGGCCGCACCGCTCATGATAACGCCGGCGCCGGTGGCCTTCGTCCCCCCGGCGGGAGGACAGGATCATGAAGACGAACGATGACATCGCGACGTTGGCGGGTGCCGTGGCGTCGGTGGGCGCGCCGGACTTCCCAACCCGCTTTCTGGCGGCCCTGGGCGCCCTGTGTGGTGCGCGGCTATCCTCCGCCTTTTCCTTCGATGGGCGGGACGGCCCGCTCGCCCTGTTCGCGGCGGGGGATTGCCGGGACGTGCCCGGCTTCGCCCGGGCGGCTTCGCTGGCCTATGCCCGCCATCATTGGCGGAACGACCGCGCCGCGCGCCTGGCCGTGGCGGCCCCCCGGGACACCGGCGTCCTGGTGATCCGCACCGGCGCCGCCGACATCACGGACCCCGGCTATCGCCATGCCTGCTATGAGCGCGGCGGCATCGCCGAGCGGCTGAGCATCCTGTCCGCCGGCCCGCGCCCGTTCATGGCCAACGGCTATCGCATGGTGTCCGACGGCGCGTCGCGGCCGGGGGACGTGGCGCGGGTGGAGCGATACGCGCCGGTGCTGATGGCGGCGCTGACCCGCCACGCCGACCTGTCCTCCCATCCGCCCGGCGAGGCCACGCCGTCCGAGATGGTGCGCATTCTGCTGGCGGCCGATGCGGGCCTCAGTGCCCGTGAGGCGGAGGTGGCGGCCGGCCTGATCCAAGGGCGGACGCAGGAGGAGATCGGCGTCCAGGCCGGATTGTCGCTGGCCAGCGTCATCACCTACCGACGCCGCGCCTATTGCAAGCTGGGGGTGATGGACAAGCGGGAATTGGTCGCCGCCTATCGGCAGATCTCAGCGCCGCGGCTTGTTTAGGGCCAGCGGCATGAGCCGCTGTCGCCCGGCGCTCGCACGGCGACCATCAACAACCTCATTTCATCGCGTTGATGAAGCGCAGCACGGCGGGTGAGGGATCGGACCTGCGCCACACCAGGTGCAGACGGAATGAGACGTCCAGGTCCTCCACTTCGCGCAGCAGCACCCCCTGGCGCGGCACCTGCCGCGTCTGTTGGGTGAAGCCCACGCCCATGCCCACGGCCACCAGGCTTAGCAGGATGGAGTCCGTCGCTGTTTCCTGGACGATGTTGGGGGAGAAGCCGTTCGCCAGGCAGGCCTGCATCAGCCGGTCGAAATAGCGCGGCTGGGGCTTGCGGGCTGGGAACAGGAAGCGCTCTTCCGCCAGGTCGCGCATCCGGATGGGACGCTGAGCCAGGGGATGGTCTTCGTTGATGGCGATGACGATGTCGCTGAAGCCCAGCTCGCAATGCTCCAACGCGCCCAGATCCTCTTCGGAGAAGTGGATGTCGTAGACGATGGCCGCATCCACCGTGCCGTTGCGCAGGCCATCGATCTGGTTGCGCGAGCTCATGGGCAGGAGGTTCAATTCCACCTTCGGCTCGTCCAGCCGGAATTGCAGCAGCTTCGCGGGAATGTCGGGGTGGCGCGACGCGATCTCGCTGAAGCCGATCTGTACCGTGCCGACATGACCGGTGGCGTAGCTTTTGGCCCGGGCGACGCTGCGCTGCAGCTTTTCCAGCAGGGCGTTGGTGTCCTCCAGGAAGGCCCGGCCGGCAGGGGAAAGGCGGACGCCCCGGGGCAGCCGCTCGAACAGCTGGACGCCCAGCTCATCCTCCAGGTCCCGCACCTGACGCGTCAGCGCCGGCTGGGCCACGCGGATGGTCTGCGCGGCGCGCCCGAAGTGCTCCTCGCGTGCAACCGCCTGAAAATACCGCAGATGTCTTAGTTCCATGGCCAATTGATACCGTGACGGCATCAATTGCGCAAGCACAAAGAATTGGACGATTCCGCCCCCCATCAGCAGAAGTAAAGCATCATCAATTACACGCAAATGCGTTCAAGAAAGGTCGTGGCGGATGAATAGCGAAGCGACGAACGCTGGCACTCTTTCCGGGACGCACTTTGTGCATGTGGGCGATGTGCGCCTGGAACTGCTGATCAAGGGCGAAGGCAAGCCGGTTTTGCTGCTGCACGGCATGGACGGTGTTGAGGCCCTGACACCGTTGATTGATTTGCTTGCCGCGACGCACAAAATTTACGCCCCGTCCCATCCGGGCTTCGGTGGCAGCGACCTGCCGCGCTCCTTCTCGACGGTCGACGACATCGCCTATTTCTACCTGGATCTGCTGGACCAGTTGGACCTGCGCGACGTGTTGATCGCCGGCTTTTCCTTTGGCGGCTGGGTCGCCGCCGAAATGCTGGTGAAGAACAGTGGCCGCCTGGCGCTCGCGGTGTTGGGTGCGCCCTTCGGCATCGAGACGGCCCACCGCACGGACCGCCGCGTCCTGGACATCTTCATGTGCGACGGCGGCACCGTGGAGCGGAAGTCGCAAGTGACGCCAGTGCCGAGTCACGATCTGGCCACCCTGCCGGAAGAGGTGCTGGAGCGCAAGGTGCGCAACGCCGAGGCGACGATGCTGTACGGCTGGTCCCCCTACATGTGCAATCCGAAGCTGCGCCACCGGCTGCACCGCGTCACCACGCCCACGCTGGTGCTGTGGGGGGAGGAGGACGCCATCGCGCCTTTGGACTTCGGACGGGACTACGCCGCCCTGATCCCCCAGGCGGTGTTCGAGGCGATCCCGAACTGTGGTCACCGCATCTATGTCGACAGCCCCGAGGCGGCCGCCCGCAGCATCGACAGTTTCGCCCAGCGCGCCGTCGCCGCGGCGGCATGAGGCAGCGGCTTTAGGAGGCCCCGATGAAAGTTTGGCAATTCAGCGAGCAGGCGTACCACCCGGCGTTCGAGGTGCCGGGCCCGATGCGCATCACCCTGCCGCAGCATCATTGCGACCCGGTGGAAGCAGGGCGGCTGATCAATCGCTATCTGGATGAATACGTCCTGGCGGATGAGCTGGGCTACAACATCATGATCAACGAGCATCACGCGGCGGCGACCTGCATGTCGACCTCGTGCATGACGACGCTGGCCATCCTGGCGCGCCAGACGAAGCGCGCCCGGCTGCTGGCCTTGGGCATTCCCATCGGCAACCGCGCCAACCCGGTGCGCGTGGCCGAGGAGATCGCCATGGCCGATGTGATTTCCAACGGCCGCCTGGAAGTGGGCCTGGTCAAGGGTGCCGCCTATGAAGTGTTCATGTCGAACCGGCAGCCCGTGCGCTTCATGGACCGGTACTGGGAGGCGCACGACCTGATCCTGGAGGCCCTGTCCAATACGGGCGATAATTTCTCCTGGGATGGTGAATTCTTCAACTATCGCGCCGTCGGCTTGTGGCCGCGTCCCATCCAGCAGCCGATGCCGCCCATCTGGATGACGGCGTCCAGCGCCGGTAGCGCGGCGCAGCAGGCCAAGCTGGGCTATGTCTGCGCCACCTTCCTGTCGGGTGCCGTGGCCCGGTCGGTCTTCGCCAGCTATCGCAAGACTTATCAGGAGACGCATGGCCGGCCGGCATCGGATGACCGCCTGGGTTACCTGGGCCTGGTGTCCGTGGCCAACGACCGCGAGACCGCCTTCCAGCGGGCGGAGCAGATGAAGGCCTATTTCACCACCGCCGCCCGGCTGGATCCGCAGTTCCGCAACCCGGCCGGCTTCGCCTCGGTGAAGGACAACGTCCGCATCCTGAAGGCGGGTCCGAACGCCGTACGCCCGCGCTTACGCGACGGCAGCCCGTTGCCGTCCAACCCCACGATCGACCAGTATATCGACGCTGGCCTGATGTTCGTCGGCACGCCCGATGAGGTATTCGAACAGATCAGTCGCTTCCATGCCGAGGTTGGCGGCTTCGGCAACCTATTGATGATGGGGCAGGCCGGCACGCTGGGCCATGCCGAGACGGTGGAGAACCTGACCCTGTTCTCGCGGGAAGTGATGCCCCGCCTGGCCGAGCTGTCGGTGGATACCCCCGATATCCGGTACGAGGCCTTCGCGTGAGCTTGGATGGCCAAGCCCCGGCCCCCCTCGCGGAGGGTATGGACGCCTATGTGGCCGCCTTCCGCGCGGGGCAGTCGCCGGGGGGGACGCTGTCGGCCGCCCGGCTGGCCGCCGACCTGAACGCGGCGGCCTTCGCCCGGCCCGGGGTGGCAGGTTTACGGCGGCACGTCAGCTTCATCGTGGCGCCGGGACGGGAGATCGCCGTCGCGATCCTGGACCCCGGTGGCGACACGCCCCGGCCCGGGATCTGCTATTTCCACGGCGGCGGTTTCGCCTTCGGGAGTGTGGAAAGTTTCGATGCCGTCGCCCAGGGACTGGCGGAGGAGACCGGGGCCGTCGTCGTCAGCGTCCAGTACCGCCGCCTGCCGGAGAATTCCTACCGCGCGGCGCAGGAGGACTGCCACGCCGCTTACGAATGGTTCGTCGCCCATGCCGGGCAACTGGGCGTCGACCCGAACCGCATCGCCGTCGCCGGCGACAGCGTCGGCGCCCTGCTGGCGACCATCACCGCCGTCATGGCGCGCGACGGTGGTGCGTCCATCCAGCCCGCCTGCCAGGTGCTGATGTACGGCGCCTACGCCCTGACGCCTGGCCGGCCCTCGTACGGGCGGGGGCGGGACCCGCTGCTCAGCGTCCAGCGGGTGGAGGATTTCGTCCGGCTTTACCGTCTGTCGCAGGAGGCGGCACCGTTCCACCCGCCGCCCCTGTCGCTGCCGGATGTGAGCGGATTGCCGCCGGCGGTGCTGGTCGCCGCCGACTACGACCCGTTGCGTGAGGAGGGCGAGGAATACGCCGGTCGCCTGCGGGCCGCCGGGGTGGAGGTGCGGGTTCTCACCGCCCATCGGATGATACATGGGTTCTTGCGCGCGCTGGGCATGTCGCCGGCCGCGGCGCGCGAGATGACCGCCACGGCCCAGGCGGTGCGGCCCTACCTTTGGCCGGCGGACAGGGGAGAGACGCCATGACCTCATCATGGGATACCGACGCGGCGCAGCGGGGCCGCGACCTGCGCGAACGGATATTCGGCGCCGACGGAATGAAAAGCCTGGTGGAGGCTGACGACTTCACCCTGCCGCTGCAGGACATGGTCACCCGGACCTGCTTTGGCGAAGTGTGGAGCCGCCCGGGGCTGTCGCTGAAACTGCGCAGCATGCTGACCATCGCCATCCTGGTGGGGCAGAGCCGGCCGGCCCAGCTGCGCAACCATGTGAAGGGTGCCATCGCCAATGGCGTCACCAAGGAGGAAATCCGCGAAATCCTGCTGCACGCCACGCTCTACGCCGGCCTGCCCGCTGGGGCGGACAGCTGGAGGGAGGCGGCCGCCGCGCTGAGGGAAGTCGATGCCTACTGATACCGCTCCGGTTGACGTCGCCGCGGCGGACCCGGCCGCCATCGCGCTGGCGCTGCGCAAGGGGCTGCGCAGCTTGGCCAAGGCCGTCGTCGTCATCACCTGCCGCCACGGTGGCCAGCGCCACGCGATGACGGCGACGGCGGTCAGCGAACTCAGCATGGACCCACCCTCGATGCTGATCTGCGTGAACAGGTCCGCCAGCCTGTTTGAACCCCTGTCCCAGGGGGCCGACTTCTGCATCAACATCCTGACCGCGCGGCAGGCGGAGATTTCCACCCTGTGCGCCGGCAAGGAAAAGGGGGAGGCGCGCTTCTCCCTGGGGGATTGGCGGCAGTCCGCGCTGGGCCACGCCTATCTGGCGGACGCCCAGGCCAGCATCTTCTGTCGCACCGTGGCGAACACGGTGTTCGGGACGCACGGCCTGTTCATCGGTGAGGTGCAGGAGGTGATCGACCTCGCCCCCATCGACCCGCTGGTCTATATGGACGGCCGCTATGGCTGCTTCGCTGCGGGCCTGGAAACCGCCGACCGGCGATAGGCGAGGAGCGGCCTGGAGGGCGCGCCCCATGCCTCTTCGCGCTGGGCCGTGGTGAGGTAGCTTGCTCACCGCTTTGCAACCCGGGTGGCCCACACCCGCCTTTGACTTTGGGGTTGAACCGCCGGCCGATCATTGCCAACTTGCGGGCTATGCGCTGGCTGCTCGCCCTTCTTCTGTTGTTCACGGCCGTCTTCGACGGCCCATCCCTCATGGAAATGGCGGGTGGCGGAATTGACTGCGGGCTGAAGGCGGAGCATGTGGCGGTGGAGGGCGCGCCGGATCCCGTCGATGGCATCCGGCACAGCCTTATCCATTTCCATGCCGGCCAGGGCCCCTGCGGCCATGTCCACATCGCCGACAGCGCGACGCCGGCCACGCATGTCCCCACGCCCCGTGCGCTCGTCCAGGCCATGGACTTCCCGGCCTTGGCGCAGAGCTATGTCAGCCGCGACATCGCGCCTCCCGATCGTCCACCGGCGGCCTGATCGATCCCGTTCCTGAATGACCGGCGCCCGCCTCCGCGCGGCGCCGACCGATCGATCATGCCTTTCCGGAGACATCATGCGCATCCCAGCATTAGGGCTGGTGGCGGCGCTTGCCCTTGCGCCCGCGTGCCATGCGGCGGCGGAGCCGTCCGTGGCGGGCACCGCCACGCCCCCAACCTTTCTTTCCGTCGACGCCCTGGTGGACCGCGCCCTGGTCACATCGCCACGGCTGAAGGCCGCCGCCGCCCGCGCCGACGCGGCCCAGGGCGATGTCATGCAGGCCGACGTCCTGCCCAACCCCGAATTCTCCATCCAGGGGGAGAATCTGGCCGGATCGGGTCCTTACCGTGGCACCCGCGCGCTGGAGACCACCTACGGCCTCAACCAGTTGGTCGAACTCGGCGGTAAACGGGACGCGCGCACGGCGGTGGCCAGGGCGGCGGCGGTTCGTTCCCAGCTGGACGCCGACGTCGTGCGCCTGGACCTCGTCCGCGATGTCCGCGTGGCCTATTTCGACCTGCTGGCCGCGCGCGAGCGGCGGCGCATCGTCGAGGCCCAGCGGAGCCTGGCGCAGGAAACCGCCCGGGCCGTCAGCGCCCGTGTCCAGTCCGGCCATGACAGCGCCATCCAGGAGGACCGTGCCAACACCGACGTCCGCCAGGCGGAGATCGATGTCGCCCGCGCCAAGCGGGAGGAGGATGCCGCCGCCCGCACCCTAGCTTATCTGGTCGGGGAGCCGGTCCAGCCCGCGGCGCTGGACGTGGCCGTCCTCAAGGCCCTGGGGGAGGACGGCGGTCGGGTGGAGGCGGCCGGCCCAATGCCGGGCCCAGGGCTGCCGGACGTCGCGCGCTGGCAGGCGGAACTGAAGCGCAGCCGGGCGGCCATCGACATGGAACGGGCGCGTGCCGTGCCCGATCTCAAGGTTGGCGCCGGCATCAGCCGTTTCAACGAGGGGCGCGAGACGGCGCTGGTGGTGGGCGTCAGCATCC
>NZ_BACU01000499.1 GCF_000333275.1 Azospirillum sp. B4
ACATGGCGGAAAGCTGGGCGGCAGCCTCAGCTACGCCACTGCCGAGGGCGGAGGGGCCGCCTTCACCCTGAAGGTGCCGGTCGATGACCGCAACGTCTGAACCGGGCCGCCCGCTGAGGCTGCTGTGGCTGCAGTCCGGCGGCTGCGGTGGCTGCACCCTGTCCCTGCTGGGGGCGGAGAAGCCGGACCTGCTGACGGCGCTGACGGCGGCCAACGTGGAGCTGCTGTGGCATCCGTCCCTCAGCGAGGCGACGGGTGGCGAGGTCCGCGTCCTCCTGGAGGCGGCGGCCGCCGGCGACCAGCCGGTGGACATCCTGTGCCTGGAGGGGTCGGTCATCAACGGGCCGGGCGGCACCGGCCGCTTCCACCTGATGGCGGGGACGGGCAAGCCCATGCGCGACTGGATCGCCGCCATCGCCCGCCGGGCCGGCTATGTCGTGGCCGTGGGCAGCTGTGCCGCCTTCGGCGGCGTCACCGCGGCCGGCGGCAACGAAGTGGAGGCCTGCGGCCTGGCCTATGACGGCACCCGCGCCGGCGGTCTGCTGGGGGCGAACTTCCGCTCCGCCAAGGGCCTGCCCGTCATCAACATCGCCGGCTGCCCCATCCATCCCGGCTGGTTCACCGACACCCTGCTGCAGATCGGCGCCGGCACCCTGACCCCCGGCGACCTGGACGAGTGGGAACGGCCGCTGGCCTATACCGCCCACTTGGTCCACCATGGCTGCGCCCGCAATGAGTTCTATGAGTTCAAGGCCAGCGCCGAGCAGCCGGGCGACCTGGGCTGCATGATGGAGAATCTGGGCTGCAAGGGGACGCAGGCGCGGGCGGACTGCAACATCCGTCCCTGGAACGGCGGCGGTTCCTGCCTGGACGGCAACTACGCCTGCATCAACTGCACGGCACCGGGTTTTGAGGAGCCGGGCCACGCCTTCGCCGTGACGCCCAAGGTGGCGGGCATTCCCATCGGCCTGCCGACCGATATGCCCAAGGCCTGGTTCGTGGCGCTGGCCTCCCTGTCCAAGGCGGCGACGCCGAAGCGGCTGCGCGACAACGCCGCGCGGCCCACGCCTGTCGTTCTTCCCCATGACAAGCGCAAGGACAGCGCATGAGCCGCCTGATCGTCGGTCCCTTCAACCGGGTCGAAGGCGACCTGGAGGTGCGCCTGGACATCAGCGCCGGCATGGTCGCCGACGCCCGCGTCGTCTCCCCCCTTTATCGCGGGTTCGAGGCCATGCTGGTGGGCAAGCCGGCGCTGGATGCGCTGGTCTATGCGCCACGCATCTGCGGCATCTGTTCGGTGTCGCAGTCGGTGGCGGCGGCGCGGGCGCTGGCGGCCACCGGTGCCGTGCCGCTTGCCGCCAACGGCGGTCTGGCGGTGAACCTGATCCACGCGGTGGAAAACGTCGCCGACCACCTGACCCATTTCTACCTGTTCTTCATGCCCGACTTCGCCCGCGCCGTTTACGCGGGGGAGGCCTGGCATGCCGACGCGGCCGCCCGGTTCGCGGCGGTGAAGGGGGATGCCGCGCGGGATTTCCTGCCCGCCCGGGCGGAGCTGATGAACCTGCTGGGCATCCTGGCCGGCAAATGGCCCCACACCCTGGCGGTGCAGCCCGGCGGATCGACCCGCGCCGTCTCCCGGGCGGAGCTGGCGCGGCTGGGCGCTGTGCTAGCCGGCTTCCGCCGCTTCCTGGAACGCACCCTGTTCGCCGACACGCTGGAGGCGGTGGCGGCATTGTCCACCCGCGACGCCCTGCTGGCCTGGGCGGAGGCGCGGGCGGTACGGGGCGATTTCGCCCATTACGTCACCCTGTCCCAGGCGGTGGGCCTGAACCGCCTGGGCCGCACCGACCTGCGGCACATGAGCTATGGCGCCTATCCCTCGGCGGAGGGGCCCCTGTTCCCGCGCGGGGTGTTCCGGCACCGCGTGGCCGGCGTGCTGCCGGTGGACCGCATCACCGAGGATGTCAGCCACGCCTGGTACCGCGCCGCCCCGGACGGCGCGCCGCGCTCGCCGCGCGATCCGGGGGCGCCGCCGGATGCCGCGCGGGAAGACGCCTATTCCTGGTGCAAGGCGCCTCGCCTGGAGGGGGAGGTGGCGGAGGTCGGCGCCCTGTCACGCCAGCTGGTCGCCGGGCATCCGCTGCCGCGCGACCTGGTGGCGCGTGACGGCGCGACGGTGGAGGCACGGGTGGTGGCCCGCCTGCTGGAGGTGGCATTGGTCACCATGGCCATGGAACGCTGGCTGCGCGCCATCGACCCGGCGGCCCCCTTCATCGACCACACGCCCCTGCCGGCGGCGGGGGAGGGCGCGGGCCTGACGGAGGCCGCCCGGGGCTCCCTGGGCCATTGGGTCAGCCTTCAGGGCGGGCGCATCGCCAATTACCAGATCATCGCCCCCACCACCTGGAACTTCTCCCCCCGCGACGCCGCCGGCGTGCCGGGACCGCTGGAGCAGGCTTTGCGCGGGGCTCCCGTCCGCGAGGGGGAGACGGAGCCGGTGGCGGTGCAGCACATCGTCCGCTCTTTCGATCCCTGCATGGTCTGCACGGTGCACTGATGGCGATCCCCGACGTCCTGGGGCGCCGCATCCGCGTGCGGGGGCTGGTGCAGGGGGTGGGCTTCCGACCCCACGTCTGGCACTTGGCGCGGGCACTGAATCTGGCCGGCAGCGTCGCCAACGATGGGGAGGGCGTGACCATTCACGCCTGGGGTGACGCAGCGGCGCTGGACAGCTTCCAGGGCCGGCTGCGTGGCGAGGCGCCGCCCCTGGCGCGTATCGACGCCGTCGAGGTGGTTGCCCACGACGGCCCGGCGCCCGATGGCTTCACCATCGCCGCCAGCGCCGGGGGCACGGTGCGGACAGGCATCGTGCCGGATGCCGCCACCTGTCCCGCCTGCCGGGCGGAACTGTTCGATCCCGCCGACCGGCGCCGGGGCTACGCCTTCGGCAACTGCACCCATTGCGGGCCCCGGCTGTCCATCGTCAGCGCGATCCCCTACGATCGCGCCAACACCGCCATGGCGGCCTTCCCCATGTGCCCGGCCTGCGCCGCCGAATACGCCGACCCCGCCAACCGCCGCTTTCATGCCCAGCCGACCGCCTGTCCCGCCTGCGGCCCCCGGCTGTGGCTGGAGCCGGCGCCGGACGCGGGGAGGGATCCGCTGGACGCGGCGGCGGCGCTGCTGCGTGGCGCCGGTATCGTCGCCCTCAAGGGCATCGGCGGCTTCCACTTGGCCTGTGACGCCACTAATCCCGACGCGGTGAGGGAGTTGCGACGCCGCAAGGCGCGCGACGCCAAGCCCTTCGCCCTTATGGCCCGCACGGTGGCGGAGGTCGGGCGCTATTGCCGGCTGGATGAGGACGCCCGCGCCCTGCTGGAGTCCCCCGCCGCTCCCATCGTGCTGCTGCCCTGCCGGCCCGATGGCGCCCCGCTGCCGGATGGACTGGCGCCGGACCAGGATCATCTGGGCTTCATGCTGCCTTACACGCCGTTGCATCATCTGCTGATGGCGCGCTTGGACGGCCCCCTGGTGATGACCTCGGGCAACCGGTCGGATGAGCCGCAGGTGATCACCAACGAGCAGGCGCGGGACCGCCTGGCCGGGCTGGCGGACGCCTGGCTGATGCATGACCGGGCCATCCTGAACCGCCTGGACGACAGCGTGGTCGCCGCCGGCTGCGGCGCGCCCGTCATCCTGCGGCGGGCGCGGGGGTACGCGCCAGCACCCCTGCCCTTGCCGCCGGGCTTCGGCGGGTTGCCATCGACCCTGGCCATGGGGGGTGAGCTGAAGGCGACATTTTGCCTGATGCGGAACGGGCAGGCCATCCTGTCCCAGCACATTGGTGACCTGGAGGACGCGGCCGCCCTGGACGACTACCGCGCCATGCTGCGCCTCTACCGCGACCTGTTCGACTTCACGCCGGCGGTGGTCGCGGTCGATACCCACCCGGACTATCTTTCCACCACGCTCGGCGCCGCGCTGGCGCGGGAATGCGGCGCCCGGCTGGTGCGCGTCGGCCACCATCACGCCCATATGGCCGCTTGTCTGGCCGACGCTGGCATCGGGTTGGAGGAGGGCGGGGCGGGCGTGTTCGGCCTGATCCTGGACGGCCTGGGCCTGGGCATCGACGGGACGCTGTGGGGCGGTGAGATCCTGCGCGGCGGCTATCGCGGCGTCGCCCGCGCCGCCCATATCGCGCCGGTCGCCCTGCCCGGCGGGGCGGCGGCGATGCGGGAACCGTGGCGCAACCTGGTGGCCCAGTTGCGGCACGCCTTTGGCGACGGCTGGCGGGACCGGGCCGGCGCCGTGCTGGCACACCTTCCGGCCGGTGCCCCGGTGGCCGTGCTGGAGCGCATGTTGGAAACCGGCACCAACGCGCCGCCCTGTTCCTCGGCCGGCCGGCTGTTCGATGCCGTGGCGGCGGCGCTGGGTGTCCATCCCGCGCGCATCGGGCATGAGGCGCAGGCCGCCCTGGCGCTGGAGGCGCTGGCGCGCGACCATGTCGCCGCGGCGGAGCCCTATCCGGCGGCCCTGGGCGGGGACGATCCGCTGGTGATCGACTGGGCGCCGATGTGGCAGGCGCTGCTGGCCGATCTCGCCGCCGGACGGGCGTCCGGTTGGATCGCCGCCCGTTTCCACCTGGGCTTCACCCAGGCCCTGGCCGACGCGGTGGCGCGGGTGGGGGCCGGCCCCGGTGCCCTGGTGGCGCTGTCCGGTGGTGTTCTGCAAAACCGCATCGTCCTGGCTGACCTCCAGTCCCGCTTGCGCGCGGTGGGCTGCCAGCCGGTGGCGCATGGGCGGGTTCCGGCCAATGACGGCGGCCTGGCGCTGGGCCAGGCCGTGCTGGGCGCCCTGGCCACCCTGTCCCCCGTATAGGATAGGTAGGCGCCTCTCATGCCTTTCCTTCGGCGACCAGCCAGTCGACCAGGCGCGTCAGGGCCGGCGATTTGTGCGCGTCGAAGGGGATCAGGGCGACATAGCCGGTGCGGGGCACGCGCAGCGCGGGGAAGGGCGTGAGGATGCGCCCGGCCTCCAGGTCGCCCTGCAGCACGGGGAAGGGGCCGATGCCGATGCCGAAACCGTCGGCCACCGCCTGCAAGGTGACGAAGAAATGGTCGAACACGCGGCGGCGCTGGTCCGGCCGGTGGGGAACGCCGGCGCGTTCCAGCCAATCCGCCCAGTCTCCCGGCCGGGTCTCGCTGCCCAGCAGCACGTGGTGCGCGACGTCGGCCGGGGTATGCAGGGGCAGCCGCTGGAACAGGGCCGGGCTGATGATCAGCGTGTCGGCTTCCACCAGGAAGGGCACCGCCTGGTATTGCGGCCACGCCTCCCGCGCCGCCAGGCCCCGCCGGATGGCCAGGTCGAAGCCGCCGCGCAATTCATCATGCACGGTCGTCGCCGTCGTCACCGTCACCTCCACCTCCGGATGGCCGGCGTGGAAGCGCTCCAGCCGGGGGATCAGCCAGCGCATGGCGAAGGTGGTCGGCGCGTTGACACGCAGGATGTGCCGCACGGCGGGACGGCCGCACGTCTCCGCCGCCGCGACCATGCGATCGAAAGACAGGCTGACCTCCGCCGCGAAGGCGCGGGCTGCGGCTGTGGCCACCATGCGCCGGCCGGTGCGCACGAACAGGCGTTGGCCCAGCCACATCTCCAGCGCCGCGATCTGCCGGCTGACCGCGCCATGGGTCAGGCCCAGCTCGGTGCCGGCCTCGGCGTAGCTGCCGGTGCGGGCGGCGACCTCGAAAACGCGCAGGGCGTTGAGCGGGGGCAGACGGCGCATGGTAACCCGTGAGAAAAGCCGACGGATTGTGTGATCGGGCTCAGGCTATTCGATGGAAACTCACGGGTATAGGGTTTTTGTCCTCTGCAGCGTGATCCGGATGCTGAACGCCATGACGACGGCCAACTGGGCGGAAAAGGAACAGGATGCTGAACCGTCTTCGCGGCGGCGCAACCTGCTGGGGGCCTGCCTCGCCCATCTGGTGCATGACGGCTACACCGACCAGCTTTACGCCCTGCTGCCTGTCTGGCAGGCGGAGTTCGGCCTGTCCTACGCCGCGCTGGCGGCGGTCCGCGCGCTCTATTCCGGAACGATGGGCGGCTTGCAGGTCCCGGCGGGGGAACTTACGGCCAGGCTCAACCCCCGTGCCGTCCTGGTGCTGGCGACGCTGATCGCCGCCGCCGGTTATCTCGTCATGGCGCTGCCCTTGGGGTTTCCCGGGCTGTGCGCCGGCCTGCTGGTGGCCGGCGTCGGCTCCAGCCTTCAGCATCCGCGCGCCTCATTGCTGGTCACCACCAGCTATGGCGGGGCGTCGCGGGGGCCGCTGGGCATCTACAACTTCGCCGGTGACCTGGGCAAGGCCATCTTCCCGGCCGTCGTCGCCCTGCTGTTGCCTGTCTTCGCCTGGCGACCCGTGGTCGGCGTCATGGCCGCGGTGGGCGTGGCGATGGCCGCCGGGCTGCTGGTGGTCATGCCGGTCCAGCCCGCCATGGCCCGGGCGGAAAAATCCCATGCGGGCGGCGGGGATGGCCGGGGCTTCGGCCTTCTGCTGGCGATTGGCGCCTTCGATACCGCGACGCGCATGGGGTATCTACTGTTTCTGCCGTTCCTGCTGCACGCCAAGGGCGGGCAGGAGGCCACCGTGGGTGTCGGCCTGGCGCTGCTGTTCGCCGGCGGTGCGCTGGGCAAGGCGTGTTGCGGCCGGCTGGGCCAACGCTTGGGCGTGGTGTGGGGCGTGGTCCTGACCGAAGGGGCGACGGCGCTGTTCATGCTGGCGACCCTGGCGGGCCCCCTGGGCCTGACGCTGGCCCTGCTGCCCTGCCTGGGCGTTGTCCTGAACGGCACGTCCTCGATCCTTTATGGGACCGTTCCGGAGCTGGCCAGGCGGGGGCGGGTAGGGCGGGCCTTCGCGCTGTTCTACACCGGCGTCATCGGCGCCGGCGGCATCGCCCCCATCGTCTACGGCGCCATCGCGGACCATTCCAGCCGGACCATCGGCATCGTCGCGGCCGCGTTGACGGCGGCCGCCATCATTCCCATGGTCCTGGCCTTGCGGCCCGTCCTGGGGCGGTCGCCGTCCTGACGATCGGGCGGGCGTCAGCAGTCTTTCCCGGCGCTTGGCAGCACGGGGGAGATGATGCCCGTGTTCCAGTTCCAGGGCATGGTGCCCGCCGCCCGGCGACGGCAGACGGTCGCCTCGTGCAGGGCGTACATGCCCGGCATCACCTTCCATCCCGGCTTGGGCGCGTCAACGAAGGCCATGTAGCCTTCGTCCTTGCCGAAGACGGGCCACGCCGGCTGGCCGTCCGCCACCGGCTTGCCGTCGCGGGCGAAGCTGGCCCAATAGTCGGTCATGGCGGCGGACAGGCGGTGTTCGGCGGGGGTGTCCGGCGCCTTGGGCCAATAGGGCGGGGTGTGCTCCATGGTGCCGAAGACATACGGGATTTCCGAGGCGTGGAAGGCATGCACCCCCTTCTCGTCCATGGCCGGATAGCCATGGTCGAAAAGATAGAGGTACCCCGGCTGGCCCAAGGCCATCTGTCCCCGCACCAGCCGTTCCGACGTCCAGGCGTACAGCGCGTCGCGGGTGGCCGCCAGCTCGCTTTCCTCGATGTTGGCGGATGGGTACAGCCGCAGGAACTGGTCCGCCAGGTCGCCGTACCGCTCGCGGATCATGCCTTCATAGGTCTTGGCGTCGGCGGGCGGCGGGGCGATCAGCCAGCGCAGCGACCGGATCTCGCCGCTGTTGAAACCGGTCAGGATGGGGACGGGCGCCTGTTCCCCCTTATCGAAGGTTTCCACCAGCTGACCGGTCAGCACCGTGCCGTCCACGGTGCCCAAGGGGAAGTAGTTCAGCTTCGCCGCCTCATCCACCAGGGTTTCGGGGTTCATGGCGCGCAGCGCCGCCACGTCCGTGGCGCCCACCTTGCCGGCGATGTAGGAACCGATGGCCTCCGCCGCGAATTCGCCGAAGTGGGGTTGCTTCAGCTCGGGCATGGAGATCATGTATCCGCTCTCCACGATGGCCTTGGCGAACAGGCCTTTCGCCTTGGGCGACGCCATCAGGTACATGACCGACAGCGCGCCGGCGGATTCGCCCGAGACCGTGACGTTGCCGGCGTCGCCGCCGAAGGCGCCGATGTTGTCATGGACCCAGCGCAGGGCGGCGATCTGATCCAGCAGGCCGTAGTTGCCGGACACGCCGTCCGGGTTCTCGGCACTCAGGCCCGGGTGCGCCATGTAGCCCAGCACGCTCAGCCGGTAATTGATGGAGACGACGATCACCCCGCGCTGCGCCAGGGCGGCGCCGTCGTACATCTCGTTATAGCCGTAGCCGTTCAGCAGGGTGCCGCCATGGATCCAGACCAGCACGGGGGCGTTCTTCGCGTTCTTCGGCGCTGTGATGTTCAGGGTCAGGCAATCCTCGCCCATCTTTGGGGGCGGGTTGGTGTAGAGGGTGACGGTGGCGGATTTCGGCTGCACGCAGGCCAGGCCTGGCGCGCTGGCGTCGCGCACGCCGGTCCAGGGGGGCAGGGGCTGCGGCGCCTTCCAACGCAGGTCGCCCACCGGTGGCTTGGCGTAGGGAATGCCCTTGAAGACGTCCAGGTCGCCGTTGCCGCGGCCCTCCAGGATACCGGCCGGTGCCTGCACCCGGGGATTGTCCTGCGCCAGGGCGCCAAGGGACAGCAGGGTGACGGCGCAGGCCGTCACACAGGGGAAAAGACGACGCATCAGTGGTCTCCGGTCCGATTGGCTTCACCCTTCAACACCCGCGCCAGCACCAGGAAAAGCGCGATGGCCAGGAAATAGAAGGGGACAAGGGTGTAGAAGGCGAGTTGCAGGGAGTTGCCGGGGTGGGTCGCCCGGAAGAAATCGCTGGCCGCACCCAGATAGGTGGGGCCGAAGCCCAGGCCGATCAGGTTCATGACCAGCAGCAGCAGGGCGCCGGACATCACGCGCTGGTTGGGCCGCACCTCCTCCTGCACCAGGGTTACGGCAGGGGACAGGAAGAAGTAGTTGAGGATGGTCGGCCCGATCAGGAACAGCAGGGCCAGTTGCCAGCCCGGCGCCCAGATGAAGGCCACGAAGAACGGCACCGCCCCCGCCAGCCCCAGGGCCGGCACCAGGGCGTAGGCCTGCTTGGACCGGCCGGCATGGCGGTCGACCAGCCGGCCGGACACCGCCATGCCGATGGAAATGCCGATGCCGATCAGCAGGGCGTAGTACAGCGCCACCTCCTGCAGGGTCATCCCCTTTTCCCGCATCAGGAACAGGACGGTGAAATTCATCACGGCATAGGTCACGAACTGCGTGGCGCCGCAGGCCAGCGACAGCAGCAGCAGGGCCGGCCGCCGGAAGAACATGGCGATGGTCTCGACGAAGCCGGCCGTGGCCTGCCGCGGCGCCGCGAGGGTCCCGGGGGGCGCCAGGTCCAGCCCGCCCCGCCGGGGCTCCCGGATGGTCAGCCAGATGATCAGCGCCGCCGCCACGCCGAACAGGCCCAGCACCTGGAAGGCGCTGCGCCAGCTGTAGGCGGCGGTGATGGAGGCGCCGAAGGCCACGCCCAGCGCCTGGCCCAGGGGCGGGCCCAGGTTGAACAGGCCCAGGGCCATGCCCCGCCGTCCCGGGGCGAAGTAGTCGGTGATGATGGCGTAGGAGGGGGGCACGCCGCCGGCCTCGCCCACGCCCACGGCCATGCGCGCCATGACCAGTTGAGGATAGGTCGCCGAGAAGCCGCAGGCCACCGTGGCGACACTCCACAGCGCGCAGGCGATGGACAGGACCCGCACCCGGTTGGCGCGGTCGGCCAGCCAGGCCACGGGGATCGAGATGAAGCAGTAGAACAGTGCGAAATAAAGGCCGCTGATCAGGCCCAACTGACCATCGGTGACGCCCAGGTCATCCTGGATGGGCTTGGCCAGGATGGACAGCAGCTGTCGGTCCAGGAAATTCAGGACATAGACGAAGCACAACGCCCCCAGCACATACCAGGCGCGGACGCCGGGCGGCGGGGCTGTGGCGGCCTGCGGGGGCAGGGTGGGGGAAACGATGGTCATGGCTGATACCTGGGTGGCCGCGAAAGGGTCGAAGGACCGTCGAACAAGTTTCCCATGGCCACACCGGGATGGTGTGGCCATGGGCGCGGCCCAGACGCCATCGGCCGCGTACGGGCGCATCGCCCCTAGAACGATTTTTTCAGATTGATGGCGGCGAAGCGCCCGATCGGATTGTAGTTGCTGCCGATGCCGTCCGTCGCGGGGAAGAACGGCGGCCTCTTGTCGAACAGGTCATTGATCTGCAGGGCCAGCTCCGTCTTTGAGGTGAAGCCGGTATCCGGCAGGGTCCAGGTCACGCGCAGATCGACCGTGGTGTAGGGATCGGTGCTGTACACAGCGGTGCCCGTGGGGGTGTTGAAGGCGTTGGTGACGCCGTCCTGGTAATTCACGAAACCCACCACGCTGACGGCCCCGATCGTGGCGCCCAGCGTGCCGCGGAAGGTCCATTGCGGCAGGCCCAGCTTCAGGCTGTCCGACACCGGGGCGGTGGGGGACAGCTGCGTGTTGAACTTGAAGATATAGTTGCCGGCCAGGCCGGCGAACACCGTGCCGAAGCTGACGGCGCGATGGTAGCCGAGGTCGAAGTCCAGGCCGTTGGTGTCGCGGATGCCGAAGTTGCCCAGACGTTCGTCCAGCAGGTTGCCGATCTGCGGCAGTGGTGTCGGCAGGTTCACCGGTGCGGCGATCCCCAGCAGGCTGGCCAGCTGCGCCGGTGTCGGGTTGCGGTAGACGATGGAGGCGAACGTCGGGTCGGTGAAGATGAGCGACGACGGCGGGACGCCGATCGCGCCATCGAAATGGACGTCGTAGAAGGTGGCGCCGGCGTGGAAGTCCGGCAGGAAACCGGGCTGCCAGTCGGCACCGAAGGAATACGTCCGGGCCTTTTCCGGCTGCAGGTCGTGATTACCGCCCAGCAGGTAGATGGTGTTGACCTGCGCCGCCCCCCGGCTGGGGTCGCGGGCGTAGATGGCCGAACTGGCGGCATCCAGGTAATAGGCGCCGACGGTGGCGCCCACCTGGCGCATGCCCGGCGCGCGGAACGACTTGCCGTAGGTGCCGCGGAAGGTCAGGCCCTCGACCGGGTCCCAGTTGACGCCGACCTTGGGGTTGGTCGTCGATCCGAAGTCGCTGTAGTGGTCATACCGGCCGGACAGGGACAGCGACAGGCGGCGCACCAGCGGCAATTCATTGCCGGCGCCGACAAGGGGCGCGAACAGTTCGCCGAAGGCGGAATAGATGTCGCGGTCCAGGTTCTCCGGCACCGAGGTGGCGCCGACGAAACCCCGTTGCGAGAACGTCTCGTTCCGGTATTCCCCGCCTACCGCGAATTTCAGCTGCCCGCCGGGCAGGTCGAGCAGCGGCCCGTCCAGCTTGACGGCGCCCAGGTTGGTGTGCTGGCGCACGGTGACGCTGGTGGAATAGTCGGTGATGGCGGCGACGACGCCGGGCGCGGTGCGCTGGCCGAACGGGTCCAGGGCGGTGGCCGCCGATGTTCCGGCCGCCGCCATCGCCAGCGCCACGGGGTTGACGCCGGGGATGTAGGCCACGTTCGTCGCCCAGTTGAAGGTGCCGTAGACGCTGAGGTTCAGATCGGCGGGCAACTGCACGTCGATGCCGGCCGATGAATTGCCCGCCCGGGCGTTGTCGGTGTTGGTGGCGTGATCGGCCCCGAACAGGTTGTCGGCACGATACAGCACCGTCTCATACACGGCACCGCTGCCGGGGGGCGCCTGGAAGAACGGGTTCGCAGCGGTGACCGTCAGCGCCTGTATGGGCAGGGCCGCCTGGATGGTGTCCTTGCGGTCCGAATACAGCAGGTCGGCCCAGGCGGTGACGTGCTCGCCCAGTTCCTGGCGGGCGGTCAGGTAGCCGCTGTGCATGCGCGACCGTGGGAACAGGTCCACCCCGGCGCCGTTATCGCAGTAATTCGTCGTGTTCGGGGCGAAGTTGGGCGCCGCGTACGGTATCGCGCCGGTCTGCGGCAGGTAGACGTTGGGGGAGGGGCAGTAGATCGACCGGGTGTCGACGCCGCCGGATGGGCGGAAGTCCTGGGTACGGTAATCCCGCTCCCCACCAGTGATGTTGTCGTTCTTCATGAACTGGTAGGCGGCCATGACGGACCCGGTCGCCCAGGCGTGGCCGATCACCCCGCTGGCGGAGGTCGAGTGGTAGCCGTCGGACAACCCATAGCGCACATCGGCCTCAGCCCCGGAGAAGCGCTGCCGGGTGATGAAGTTCACCACGCCGGCGATGGCGTCCGACCCATAGACCGAGGATGCGCCGTCCGCGACGATCTCCACCCGCTCGATCGCCAGGCTGGGGATGTTGGGATAGTCGGGGCTGGTGTCGTTGGCTGCGGCACCCACCAGCCGGTGGCCGTTCATCAGCACCAGCGTGGCGCTGGATGGCAGGCCGCGCAGGCCCGGGGCGAAGGGGCCGAAACCACCGACGCTGGCCCGGGGGGCGGTGTTGAAGCTGTTCAGCTGCGGCACGGTGGCCAACAGATCGGCGGTGGTGACCGCGCCGATGGTCTTGATGTCTTCGCTGGAGACGCTGATCAGGTTGGACCCCGTGGGCGGGACGCCCCGGATCCGGGAACCGGTCACGACGATCTCTTCCAGGACGGTGTCCGCCGCCGCTGCCTTGTCGGCGCCCTGCGGCGCCGGGGCCGCGGTCTGGGCCGTGCCGGGCCCGGCCGCCAGCAGCATCGCGGCCATCAGCGACACACCGGACAGCGCCAATTGTTTCGTGGCTTTCCCCGACATGCGAATTCCCTCCCCTGTTTAATTTATAGCTTTCCCAACCGGATACTCGACGGCCGCGGGCCCGTCAAGTTCATTCATTTAGCAGTAAATAAAAATTCTGCCTGGCCCACCCGATGGGCGGCTGATCCCTTGACCGGACGCGATCGCCGCCCCATCGTCGCTCCTGAACGATGGGGTGGAACGGCGTCTTTCCTGGACGCGCCCGATCAGGAAGGCCGGAGACCATGGCAGCAGAGCCGAAGCCCGAGGGGCGCCGCACGCGCGCTGAACAGCGGGCGGCGACCGTGAAACTGATCCTCGACACCAGTGAGGAGTTGTTCGCGCAGCTCGGTTATTTCGGGGTGACGATCAAGGACGTCGCCGACAGGATGGGCATCCATCCGGCGTTGATTCACTACTACTTCGATGGCAAGCGGGCGCTGTTCGACGCCGTTTTCCAGCGCCGCGTGGACTATGCGGTGGTCACCCGCACCGCGGCGCTGGACGAATACGAGGCGTCGGCCGGCGACCATCCGACCGTCGAGGGGGTGCTGCGCGCCTTCTATGAAGGGGCGTTCGACATCTACATCAACGGCGGGGAAGGCTGGCGCAACTTCGGCCGCATCTTCGCCCAGGTGAACAACGCGCCCGGCTATGGGGCTGAGGCGATGGACACCTATTTCGATCCCCTGGTGCTGCGGCTGATCAGCCTTCTGCACAAGGCCTTGCCGGACGCGGAGCCCGAGGATCTGTTCTGGAGCTTCCAGTTCACCTCGGGCGCCTACACGCTGATCCTGTCGCGCACCGGCCGCATCGACCGCCTGTCGAACAACCTGTGCGCGTCTGAGGATTTCGAGGCGGCGCGCGAGCGGTTCGTCACCTTCATGGCCGGCGGCTTCGAGGCCCTCTACAAGAGTCGGAAGCCCAAGGCGGGATGAGGCTGCCACGCCGTCAGCCTGGGGCGGCGCCGCTGCCCAGCCGGGCGTCGCGCAGGGCGGCCCGGCGCACCTTTCCGGCTTCGTCGCGCAAAGGCTCGCCGGTGAATTCGATGCTCTTGGGCAGCTTGAAGCGGGCCAGCCGCTCGGCCACGAAATCCAGCAGTTCCGCGTCGTTCAGCACGGCACCTTCCACCGTCTGGACGATGGCATGGACGCGGGCGCCCCAGTCCTCATCCGGCAAACCGATCACGGCGCTGGTCCGCACCGCCGGATGGGCGTCCAGCGCCGCCTCCACCTCGGCCGGATAGATGTTGGCGCCACCGGAAATGATCAGGTCGTTGCGGCGGTCGGACAGGTAGAGATAGCCGTCCGCGTCCACGCTGCCCAGGTCGCCCGTCGACTCCCAGTCGCCGACGCGCCGGGAGGTGCTGCCCAGGTAATGGTAGGTCGATCCCGGCCCCCCCTCCGGCCGGAAATGGATCTCCCCCACCTCGCCGGTCGGGCACTGCTTGCCCTCGGCGTTCAGGATCGCCAGTTCATATCCCTCACGGACACGCCCGACGGAACCGCGATGCGCCAACCAGTCCGTGCCGGAGATCATGGTCGACCCGATGGCCTCGGTCGTGCCGTAATACTCCCACACCCGCTCGCCGCCCAGCCAGCCGATCCACGCCTCCTTCAGCCAGGCGGCGCAGGGGGCGGCCATGTGCAGCATCATGCGCAGGCTGGGCAGGGTGAAGCGTGACAGCGTGTCCGGAGCCAGGCGCCAAATGCGGTGCATCATGGTGGGCACCATGGTGACCCAGTTCACCTGGTGGGCCTCGATCAGTTCCAGGGCGCGCAGCGCGTCGAACTTGCCCATCTCGACGATGGTGCCGCCCACGAACAGGCCGGTGAAGATGCAGTGGAACGGCGCGTTGTGGTACAGCGGCCCGGGGTTCAGCAGCACGTCCCCCGGACGCTGGCCCAGGAAACCGTCCTCCGGGTTCCATCGCGCCGGCATGGCGTCGACGATCACCTTGGGCCGGCCGGTGGAACCGCCGCTGGTGATGGCCTTCCAGTGTGGGGAGACGACCTCCGGCAGCGGATCGGTCGAATACCGGGCCAGGTCCAACCCCTGGTCGGGGCCCAGCACCGGGATGCTGGCTTCGGGCAGGGCGCCTACGAACAGCTTGGGCTGGACGATGTCAAGGATGGCTTCCATCTCCAACCGGGGAAGCTTGGCGGACACCACATTCGGGATGGCGCCCAGCTTCCAGATGGCGAAGGTGGTCTCATAGAACTCAAGGCCATTGGGTAGGGCCAGGGTGACGAAGTCGCCTTGGCCCACGCCCCGTGCCGCCAGCAGCCTCGCACACCGGTTCGAGCGCGCGTCCAGTTCGTCATAGCTGATGGAAACCCCATCCACGACCAGCGCCGTTTTGGCCAGCGTTGTTTGGGCGGACGACCGGCGCGCGTGGTGGGCCAGAATGGAACTGAGTGCGACATCATTCGTCATAGCGACAACGCCTTCTGGGAAGCCCTTTCCCCGGCCCCTCCCGCGTCTTTGGCGCGCTGGAATGGGGCGGCGGAATACGGACCACCTACCGCGTTGAAGGCATGCTGGTCAAGTTCATTCATTTACTGCTAAATGAAAATTATGAAACGCGCCCTCCCCTGGGGTCGGGGCCGGGGTTTTCCCGGGTGCTCGCGGCGCCTCAGCCCCGGCCCAGGAAGGGCTGCCCTATCGGCAGGATCACGGATTCCAGGACGTTGACCTCGGCGGGCATCGCGGCGACGCAGTGGATGAGGTCGGCCACGTGTTCCGGCCGCATGGTCTGTTCCGGGCCGAGCCGGTCCAGCCCGGGAACCAGGTTCGTCATCGCCGAGCCCGGCCGGATGACGCCGGCGGTGATGCCGTGGCCGCGGCCATCCAGGGCGATGGCGCGCGTCAGCCCGTCCAGTGCGAATTTCGACGCGGTGTAGGCGGCGGTGTCCTCACGCGGGGTCAAGGCGGAGATGCTGCCGACCATCAGGATGCGTCCCCGCCGGCGGGGCTTCATCAGCCTGACGGCCGCGCGGCTGCACAGGAACGCCGACGTCAGGTTGATGTCCAGCACCTCCTGCCACCGGGCCAGGGTCAATTCCTCCAGCGGAGTCTTGTCGGCGATGCCGGCGTTGTTCACCAGCAGGTCGGGGAAGCCGAGGTCATGGCCGATGGCGGCGAACGCGTCCTCCACCTGGTCTTCCCGCGTCACGTCGGCGGCGTAGGCCTGGGCTACGCCACCGGCGGCCCGCGCCTCGGCCGCGACCGCCTCCAGCCGGTCCAGGCTGCGGGCGACCAGGGCCACCTTCATGCCCGCCGCCGCCAGTCTGCGGGCCACGGCCGCCCCGATGCCGGAACTGGCGCCCGTCACGATCGCCACTTGACCGGAAAGATCCATCGTCGAAATCCTCTGTTCATGTCGAGCCGACCGTGCTTCTAATATGACATGGACGAACATAATACGACATCAACAAACAGCGATGAGCGACAGCCGCCCCGGGACCAGAACGCCATCCCCTGTGACGGCTGCGTTCAATGCTGCCGGAACGACCAGGTGATCCTGCATCCCGAGGCTGGCGACGACCTGGGGTTCTACATGTGGGAGCCGATCATTTCCGCGCTCTATCCTGGCCGCGCCGTGCCGGCGCTGAAGCGCGACCCCGCCACCGGCGATTGCGTCTACCTGGTCGAAACCGGATGCACCATCCACGCCCGGCGGCCCTCGGTCTGCCGCCGCTTCCACTGTGCCCGCACGGCGCTGGCGCTGGAGCGCGTGCCCCGCCGGGTCCGCAAGATCCTGCTGCGGCGGGGGGACGTGTTTGACGACGCCCTGCTGGCGCGCGGTCGCGACAGGCTGCGACGCGCCCGCGAGATGGGACTGGAACAGGTGCTGGACACGGACCAGCAAGTGGCCGCGTTTGAACGCATTGCGGAGATGCCGCCGCCAAAGCCGATCACCCCCAGGCGACGCCAGGCACCCTAATGGGCGCCGTGGATCACGCGGATTTCGGCGTAGGAACGCAGGCCGGCCACGCCCATGCCCCGGCCGATGCCTGATTCCTTGAAGCCCCCGAAGGGCAGGTCCGGCACAGCGCCGCCGTGGCCGTTGATCCAGACGGTGCCGGCCTCCAGCCGCCGGGCGACCGCCTCGGCGCGGGTCTGGTCGCCACTCCAGACCGAGGCGCCCAGGCCGAAGCGCGTGGCATTGGCCCGCGTCACCGCCTCTTCCTCAGTGTCGACGGCCAGGATGGGCAGCACGGGCCCGAACTGTTCCTCATCCACCAGCCGCGCCCCCTCGCTGAGGCCGGTGACGATGGTGGGCGCGATGAAATAGCCCGGCCGGTCCAGGGCGCCGCCGCCCGCCAGGACCTGGCCGCCGCGGGCGCGCGCGTCCTGGATGATGGCCAGCACTTTGTCAAACTGTGGCCGGTTCTGCACCGGGCCCAGGTCGACGTCCGCCTCGAACCCGTTGCCCAGGCGCATGCGGCGCGCTTCCGCCGCCAGGGCGTGGGCCAGCGCTTCGGCGATGCCCGCCTGGGCGTAGACGCGCTTCACCGCCATGCACAGCTGTCCGCTGTTGACGAAGGCGCTGCTGAACAGCCGGGGGGCGATCGCGGCCACGTCCACATCGTCCAGGACAATGGCGGCGTCGTTGCCGCCCAGTTCCAGCGACACCCGCTTCAGGGTCGCGGCGGCGGATGCCATCACCTTCTTGCCGGTGGCGGTCGAGCCGATGAAGGCGATCTTGTCGATGCCGGGGTGGGCGGTCATCCACCGTCCCAGGGCGTCGCCACCCGACAGGGTGTTGACCAGCCCGGCCGGCAGGACGCGGGCGGCAATTTCCCCCAGGCGCAGCGTGGTCAGTGGCGTGAAGGGCGAGGGCTTCACCACCACCGCGTTGCCGGCGGCCAGGGCCTGGGCCACCATCTGCATGGCCAGGATCAGCGGCGCGTTCCAGGGCGCGATCACCCCCACCACCCCCATGGGGACGTAGTCCAGGCGCACCGGCCCCTGCGGCCCCTCCCGCAGATAGCCGCCGCCGATGTCCAGTGCCGCCGTCCCTTCGATCCGGTCGGCGGCCACCGCCACCTCGCGCCGCGCGGCGGTCAGGGGCTTGCCCTGCTCCCGCGTCAGCAGGGCGGCCAGCGCCTCCGCCTCCGCGCGGATGGCATCGGCGAAGGCGCGCATGGCCGCGCGTCGGGCGGCGACGTCCACCGCCCGCCAGGAAAGGAAGGCCACCCGCGCGGCGGCGACCGCCAGGTCCAGTTGCGCTTCGCTGGCGTCCGGCGCCGTCGCGAACGGCTCCCCAGTCGCGGGATCGATGACGGGGAATTCCGTGGCGGCGGCCACACCGTCGCCGCCGATGGACAAAAGGAACGGACCATGCGTCATGACCGGTGCACCATAATCAATGTGTCGGGGCGGCTCAGGCCGTTTTGCCCTCGGCCTGACGCTGCTGGACGACTTCCAGGAACTTGCGGCTGGCGGAGATGGCGGATGGCCAGGACGCGTAGAAGGCCAGGTGGTTGATGGCCTCGCCGATTTCCTCCACCGTCAGGCCATTGTCCAGCGCCAGGCCCAGATGGGCCGGCAACTGCTCCGGCCGGTACATCGAGATCAGGGCGGCGATGGTGATCAGGCTGCGGTCGCGCTTGGACAGGCCTGGCCGCTCCCACACCTCGTTGTACAGAATGCGGTCGGTGTATTCGACCAAGGCCGGCACAACCGCCGCCAACTCATTTCCCTTGCCGCTGCTTGGCCTTTGCATGCGTGGCTCTCCTTCCATGCCGGGGGTCTCCGGTCGCGCTGGACCAAAGACCCCCTTGTCGTGCGGGGGTTATTCGGCGCGGACGTAGTTGCCCAGGCCGGGGCGGAAGGACTTCTCGTCCAGGAACTGCTTCAGGCCCTGTTCCTTGCCGCGCTCCGGATCCACGAAATTGGTCTGGTCGACCTTGGCGGTCAGGTATTCCGACGCCTGCTCCCAGGTCATTTCGCGCGAATACTTGTAGGCCATCCGGGCCTGGCGCAGCACTGTGGGGTTCTTGCCCAGCAGCGTGCGAGCGATTTCCGCCGTCCGCGCCCGCAGCCGTTCCTTGGGCACCGCCTCGTTGGCCAGACCCAGCGCCACGGCCTTGACGCCGTCGAACTTCTCGCCCGACATGACATAGTATAGCGCCTGGCGGTCGCCCATCACGGTGCTGATCGCCTTGGAGACAACGCCGCCGGGAATGACGCCCCAGTTGATTTCCGACAGGGCGAACACCGCCTTTTCATCGGTGATGGCCAGGTCACAGCAGATCAGTGGTGTGAACGCGCCGCCGAAGCACCAACCGTTGACCATGGCGATGGTCGGCTTGGCGTAATGCATCAGGGTGCGCCATTGCCAGGCGCGCGTGGAGCGATAGGCGCGGTGGCGCTCGATATCGGACAGCCCGTCCGTGGCCCGGAAGAAGTCCTTCAGGTCCATGCCGGCGGAGAAGGCCTCGCCCACTCCGGTCAGAACGACGACGCCGCAGCGGTCATCGGTTTCCAGCGCGTCCAGCACCTCGTTCATCTCATGGGCCAGCCCGACGCTCATGGCGTTGCGCTTGGCTGGCCGGTTGATCTGTACCCAGGCGATGCCGTCCTCGAACTCGACGAGGACCTCCCTGCCACCTGGGATGGGCTTTTCGGCGTTGGTCATGTCGGATGTCATGGTTTCCACGGGGGGATGCTCCTTAGTCGGCGATGAACAATGCGTCGAGCGCCATGACCCCATCGCCTTCCGCGAAGACGGCCAGGGGATTGACGTCCACTTCCCTGATTTCGGGATGGGCGCGCAGCAGGGCGCCCAGCGCCATGACGGCGTCGGCCACCGCGCCCACGTCGCGCGGCGCCTGGCCACGGAAGGGGCCCAGCAACTTGGCGCCGCGCATCCGTCGCAGACGCTCCAGGATCTGATCCCGGCCGGCATGGGCCGGCAGCATCTCGATGGCGTCCAGGGCCTCCACCCACACACCGCCCAGGCCCAGCACCACGAAGGCGCCCCAGTCCGGGTCGTTGCGGCCGCCAATCACCAGTTCCAGGCCCGGCCGCGCCATCTCCTCGATCAGGATGCCGTCGATAGCCCTGCCGGGCTTGGCCCGATCCGCGCTATCCAGCAGGCGCTGCCAGCCGGCGCGCAGCGCCGCCTCGTCCTTGACTCCGATGATGACGCCGCCCACTTCGCTCTTGTGGGTCAGCCAGGGGGCCTGCAGCTTCATGACGACGGGGTAGGCGATGCGCGAGGCCGCCGCCACGGCGGCCTCGACGTCCCGGACCAGCGCACCTTTGGGCACAGGGATGCCCATGGCCGACAGCAGGGCCTTGCCCTCATATTCCGGCAGGGGGCCATGCCGCGACAGCGGCGGCGCCGGGGGTGGGGCCGGCGTGCGTTTCGCGACCCGCGCATACGCCCCGGCACGGCCATGGATGGCGCGGAAGGCCCGCAACGCCCGCTCCGGTGAGCGGAACAGCGGCGTGCCGGTTTCGCGCAACGGTGCGACGCAGCCGGGATCCAGCGGCGATTCATCGCCCAGGATGGCGACGGCGACCGGCTTGGACGCCGCCAGGGCGACAGGCGCGATGGCCTCCGCCTTCGCGCGCTGCTGCCAGGGGCCGCCGCCGGCCATGGCCAGCAGGACGGAGCCGACGGCGGGGTCGGCCAGCAGGGCGCTGGTGGTCTTGCCGAAGACGGACGCGTCGGAGAAGCCGGCGGTGCCGACGTCCAGGGGATTGCTGACCTCGCATTGCGGCGGCAGCAGCTGGCGCAGGGTGTCCGCCGTGTCCCCGCCCAAGCCTGCGACCTCCAGGTCGATCTTCTCACAGAAATCGAGGCTGAGGCCCCGCACCGCGCCGGAATTGGTGATGACCCCGATCTTGCCCCGTGTCGGTTCCGGGAACCGGTGCAGAATGGCGGCGGCGTCGAACAGTTCGTCCATGGTTTCGACCAGGACGACGCCCTCGTCCTCCACCGCCGCCTTCATGGCGGCGTAGTCGCTGACCATGGCGCCGGTATGGGACAGCGCCGCCGCCCGGCCTGACGCGCTGGCGCCGGGATGGACCATCAGGATGGGCCGGCCGGCCTCCCGCGCCAGGCGCGCGGCGGCCAGGAAGGCCGCCGGGTCGCGGACCTGCTCGACATAGGCGGCGATCAGGCCCACCCCCTTCTCGACAAGATGGCGGATGACATGGTCGATGCGGACGACCGCCTCGTTCCCGGTGGTGACCACGTGCGAAATCCGGGCGCCGCGCGCCAGCAGGGCGGAGCGGATGTTGGACGCCATGGCGCCGCTCTGGGCCACCACCGCGGCATGCGGCGGGCCGGCCACCGGCTGGAAGTCCAGCGATTCAAAGCTCAGCGCCACGCCGTTGGCGTAGTTGACGAAGCCCAGGCAGTTGGGGCCCAGCAGGGCCAGGCCGCCGGCCCGGCACATCGCCGCGATTTCCTCCTGCTCGCGGCGGCCTTCCTCTCCCGCCTCACCGAAGCCGGCGGCGAAGACGACGGCGCCACCCACACCCCGCTCGATGCAGGCGCCGATCGCCTCGCGCACCGCCTTGTGGGGCACGTTCAGAACCGCGACGTCGACGCCGTGGGGCAGGTCGTTCAGCGATTTCAGACAGGGAACGCCATTGATCTCGGCGCGCGTCGGGCTGACCAGGTGCAGCGGCCCGGTGAAGCCGGACCCCGCGATGTTGCGCAGGACAGCGCCGCCCAGGGACGCGGGCTCGGGCGAGGCGCCCGCCACGGCGATGGAGCGCGGCCGCAGCAGGCGTGTCAAATCCAGTTCGGGGGCCTGCATTCAGACCTCCCCCCGGCCGGCACGGAACGGGGCGACCTTGTCCACCGCCGCCTTCAGCGCGTTCTTGTACATGATCATGTCGGACTGCCAGGCGATGTAGCGGGCGCCACGCTCCACCCAGGCCTTCAGGCCGTCGGGGCTGCTGGCCACCACGCCGTAGTGCTTGCCGGCGCGGGCGCAGGCGGCGACGACCTCATCCACCACCTTCGCCACGTCGGGATGGTCCGGCTCGCCCGGATGCCCCAGGGACTGGCTGAGATCGCCGGTGCCGATGAAGGCGACGTCCAATTGGTCCAGGGCGCACAGCGCGTCGATGTCGGCGGCCATGCGCGCGTTCTCGACATGGACGGCCACCAGCGTGTCGCGGTTGGCCTGTTCAATATAGGTTTTGGCCGGCGTGAAGGCGTAGTCGCCCGCCCGGCAGCCCGGCGCCCACCCGCGCTCACCCAGCGGATGATATTTGGCGCGGCGGATGACCGTGGCGGCCTCGGTCGCCGAGCCCAGCGAGGGGACCTGCACCCCGCTGGCGCCACTGTCCAGGGCGTGCAGGATGGCGGCTTCGCTGGCGTCGCCGGTGCGGACGATGGCGCTCATCCCGACCAGCTGCGCCGCGCGGATCAGGTCCTCGACCTGCCCATGCGTGAAGTTCGCGTGTTCGGTATCGATGATGATGAAGTCAAAGCCGGCGAGGCCGATCATCTCCACCAAATTCGCGGACGCGAACTTGACGAACGTGCCGATGACGACTTCGCCCTTTTCCAGGCGCCGTTTGACTAGGCTATTGATCACAAAGCACCTCCCGCCTGCGACGTCTCTTGGGACCGGACGTCTGCCGCCCGGTCATCCAATGCAAACGAGGAAGGGGAATCAAATGCTGATTGATGTCTTTTCCGATAACGGCCCGGTATCGGAGGGTGCTGCCTACGGACCGATGCCGCGGCGGTATTGGAGCGCTGGCCAAAAAGAATTAGACGGCTAACGGTGTAGCGGCCCTACTGTTCCCATAAACTATTGCCGGGAATTTCAAGAAAGCTCCGTCAGGCCCCCATGTCGCCTGAACGTGTAGCATCTTGAAGAGCGTATGGGAGGCGGCGTGTACGGAAAGAACGACTTGCGGGCTTCATTGGCGCCGGCGGCGGAAAAGGTGGCCATGACCCCTTTCAAGCCGGCCTCTTATGGCCGCTTCTATGAAGAGATGCCGGTGGAGGAGGGCGAATTGGTTTCCACCTGGCTGACGCGGGGCCAGAACCTGATCGTGGCCTACAGCGCCGTGCGCTCCGGCGCGGTGCTGGCGCGCACGGGCCAGGTGGATGAATACGCCGTTGTCCTCCCCGACGCGGGGATGAGTGTTGAGATCACGGCCGGCGGTCAGACGGAGACGGCGCACGGGCCGTGCGTGGCCTTCATCCCGCCCGGCGACAGCAGCGTCCGGGCACTGGGCGACGGCGGCCTCTACCGGCTGATCACCACGCGGTCGGCGGATCTGGCGGCCCGTTGCGCCAACGCGGGCGACTTCGCCACGCCCGATCCGAACGTTCCGGAGTTCACGCCCTGGCCCGATCCGGTCGGCGGCTGGCGCATCCGGGTCTATTCCGGCGACGTGCCGTCGCAGCCGGGCCGCTTCGGCAGACTCTACCGCTGCACCACCATCATGGTGAACCTGACCAGCGGCCGCGCCGGTCCCCGCGACCCGGCCGACCTGTCGCCCCACCATCATGATGATTTTGAGCAATATTCCATCGCCACGGCGGGCGAATTCATCCACCACCTACGCTGGCCTTGGACGGGGAACAGCGCGCACTGGCTGGATGACCAGCATGCCTACTGCGCGGCGCCGTCGGTCGCGGTGATACCACCGCCGGCGACCCACACCTCGCAGGGGATGGGCGCCGGCCTCAACCGCCTGGCGGATGTCTTCTGTCCGCCGCGCCGTGATTTCTCCGCCCGCGAGGGCTGGGTGCTGAACGCGGCCGATTATCCGGCGCCGGACCTGGCGCCATAAACAGAACCCCAAATACGAACCGCGGCCAACGCGGCGCATCTGAACACGGGAGGATAGAGTATGACGGATCGCAGGATTGACGATCTGCTGGTGGGTGCCGTGGATCTGCATTGCCACAGCGGCCCTTCGGTCATGCCGCGCCGGCTGAACCATGTCGAGGCCATCAAGGACGCCGAGGCCGCCGGCCTGCGGGCCATCCTGTTCAAGGATCACTATTATTCGGTGACGCCGGTGGCCGAACTGCTGAAGGAGACGATGAATCCCAGATTCAGCTCCTGACCGGCGTGCCGCTGAACAACACCACGGGTGGGCTGAACCCCTACGCGGTGGAGCATGGCTTCAAGCTGGGCGCCCGCCTGGTGTGGATGCCCACCTTCTCCGCCGCCAACCACATCCGCCATTCGCACCGGCGCCAGTTCCTGCCAACCAAGGACCAGATGCTGCCGCCGCGCGCCCTGACCGTGGTGGACGATCGCGGCACCCTGCTGGACGAGGTCAAGGTCATCCTGGACCAGATCGCGCAATATGACGCCATCCTCTCCGCCGGCCACCTGCACATCAGCGAGATCTGGCCGCTGTTCGCCGAGGCGAAGACGCGGGGCGTCAAGCGCCTGCTGGTCAACCATCCCACCTTCCTGATCGGCTGCGGTCCGGCCGACATGAAGGAGCTGGCCGGCATGGGCGCCTATCTGGAGCATTCGTGCTGCATGTGGGCCGGTGTCCAGGGCAAGAACTACACCGCCGAGAGCCTGAACCAGGTGATCAAAGCCGGCGGCGTGGACAGCACCATCATCGGCTCCGACCTGGGCCAGGTGGGCAATCCCACGCCGGTGGAAGGGTTCCGCCATGTCATCGGCATGTGCATCGAGTTGGGCTATTCCGACGACGACATCCGCAAGATGATCAGCCTGAACGCCAGCCGGCTGGTCGGGTTGGACGAACCGGCGCGGCGGCGGTCCGTCGCGGAGTGATCCTGGCCAGTGGCGGAAGACGCCGCCGCGCCACAATAAAAAGTCCAGACCAGGGAGGTACCGAGCATGCCGGCCAATCCGCTTGACGCCATCGCCGTCACGCCGATGCGTTTGCGGCAGTACGTCATCGTCGCGCTGTGCTGCTTGATCAACGTCACCGAGGGCTACGACATGATGTCGGCGGCCTACACGGCGCCGTTGTTCTCGGCCGAATGGGCCGTGCCCAAGGCGACCCTGGGCCTGCTGTTCAGCATGGGGTCGCTGGGCTTGGCGCTTGGGGCGTTCGTGGCCGCCCCCCTGGGGGAACGGCTGGGCCGGCGCGGCGTGACGCTGATCGCGCTGGTCGCCATCACCATCGCGCACGGCCTGTCGTCCATCGCCACGTCCATCGAGGTGCTGATGGCCCTACGCTTCCTGATGGGGGCGGGGTTGGGCATCCTGGTTGTCAGCCTGAACGTGCTGGTGTCGGAGTTCGCCAACAACCAGCAGCGCAACCTCATGCTGTCGATGCTGCATACCGGCTTCACCATCGGCATGATGATCGGTGGCGCCGTCGCCGGCTTCCTGCTGGTGCCGTACGGCTGGCGGTCGGTTTACATCTTCGGCACCGGCATGAACGCCATGCTGTTGCTGGCGCTGGCCTTGTTCATGTGGGAATCGCCGGCCTACCTCGTGTCGGCGCAGCCCCGCAACGCCTTGCCCCGGCTGAACCGCATCCTGGCCGGCCTGGGCCTGGAACCGCTGACAGAGCTACCGCCCCGGCCGGAACGGACGCGGAAGGAGAACGGGGCCATCGCCCTGCTGGCCAAGGACACCTGGCGGCTGTCCGTCCTGATGTGGCTCGCCTCCTTCATCTATGCCGTGGTGGGTTATTTCCTGCTGAACTGGAAGCCGACCGTGCTGGTGGAGGCTGGGCTGACGCCGACACAGGCCAGCTTCTCCGGCGTGCTGCAGGGCATTGTCGGGGCCACCGGCCACCTCACCATGGGCTTTCTCGGCCGTCGGGTTGGGGAAGGGCGCATGACCACGATCTTCTTCGTGCTGATGGGGCTGATGCTCATCCTGTTCGGCAGCGTGCATGCCGGGGTGGCGGTGATGATCGGGCTGGCTTGTGTGCTGACCTACTTCACCGTCGGCGCCTACACCGGCGTGTTCCTGACCGCCATCGCCTTCTATCCGCAGCGGCTGCGCAACTTCGGTGTGGGCTTCGTCGTCGGCTTCGGCCGGGCCGGCGCCGTCTTCGGCCCGCTGCTCGGTGGCCTGCTGCTGGGGGCGGATGTGGGACGCGCGGCGACCTTCGCCTTCTTCGCCGCCATGAGCCTGATACCGGCCATCGCGATGTTGCCCTTGAGCCGCAAGCCCGGCCAGCCGGCATCGCTGACCACCGCGCCGACCTGATCGGCGGACAAAACCAAGACACCATGATAAGGGGACGAACCGGCGATGGACCAGACACTGGTCAGGGATCCCGTCTATGACGCGCACGCGCACGTCTTCACCAGTGACGCCGCGCGCTATCCAATGGACACCCGCAACGCGCGGGAGGGGGAGGACAACCTGCGCCGGCGCATCGCCGCCGACCCCATCACGGCGGAGCGGCTGCGGCAGTGGTGGGAGGCCAGCGGCGTCATCGCCGGTGCGGCCGTGCAGTACAACACCATTTACAAGACCGACAACCGCTACCTGCTGGACGCCACGTACGCGCATCCGGACAAGCTGTCGGCCGTGGTGATCCTGGACGCCCAGGATCCGGAGACGCCGGCCCAACTGGCCCGCATGGTGATCGAGCGGGGGATCGTGGGCCTGCGCCTGTTCGGTTATCCCGACGCCACCGGCGCCTATCCCTGGCTGGATTCCGAGGCGGCGCTCCGCACCTGGGCGGTCGCCGACCGCTTCGGCCTGACTATGGTGGTGATGTACGCCCCGGGCGTGGCGTCGGCCGCCCCGCTGGACCGCGTCGCCAACCTGGCCCGCCGCTTTCCGCGCCTGCGCATCGCGCTGGATCATTTCGGCTGGCCGGGCGGTGGCGATCCTCGGCACTTGGGCCTGGTGCCGGTGCTGGAGGCCATGCGGACGCATCGCAACGTCTACTACAAGCTGACGACCATCAATTTCCGCATGTTCGACCAAGCCGGCGTGGACCATGCGGCTTTCGTCCGCCGCGCGGTGGACGTCATGGGGGCCGATCACATCATGTGGGGCTCCGACGTCGGCAACACCCAGGAGAGTTACGAGAGCATGGCCGCGCAGGCGCGCGCATCGGCGGCGCTCCTTAATGAGACGGAGCGGCGGCTGTTCCTGTGCGACACGGCGCGCAGCCTGTTCCAGCGCGGCGACAGGTAAGCGCCATGACGGTTGAGAGCCCCGAACCGCCCATCGTCGACGCGCATGCCCACATCCTGACGCGGCGCATGCCATTGCGCGACGACGCCTGGATCCGGCCCGACTATGATTACACGGCCGAGGATTTCCTGGCGGACCTGGACCGGCACGGCATCGCCTTTGGGATCGTCACCGCCGCCAGCCTCTACGGCGATTACAACGACTACACCCTGTGGGCGCTGGGGCGGTACCGGCGCTTGCGCGCGACGGTGATGCTGCAGCCCGACACCGACTTGGCGACCCTGCGCCACCTGCGGGACCAGGGCGTCGTGGGTGTGCGCATGCAGTGGAAGGTGGACCAGGCGCCGCCCGACTTGCGCGGCTATTCCCACCTGAAATTCCTCAACCGTCTGGCTGACTGCGGCATGCATGTCGAGCTGAACGCCAGCGCCGCCCAACTGGCCGTCGTGCTGCCGGCGTTGGAAGCGCACGGCGTCAACGTCGTGGTCGATCACTTCGGCCTGCTGCGCGCGCCGGAGGGTATGGAGGGTGCCGGCTTCCAGGCCATGCTGCGGGCGGTCGCGGCGGGGCGGACCTGGGTCAAGATCTCGGCGGGCTTCCGCCTGGACCCGGCGATCCGCCAGGCCTGCGCGGCGCGCCTGCTGACGGAGGCCGGTGGGGAGCGCCTGCTGTGGGGCAGCGACGCGCCCTTTGTGGGGAGGGAAGGTGCCGTGACTTACGCGGACACCCTGGCGCACTTCCACGCGCTGGTGCCCGACCCGGCGGTGCGCCGCCAGATTTCCGACGCCGCGTTGCGCCTGTGCTTCTTCTGACGCGGGCAGCCACAGCAAATCAGGGACTTTTTTCAAGTAAGGGGTGGGTTCCGCTGTACGGGCGCCCTGCCCCTGAGGGGCTTGGTCTGGGCGATTTTTAATGCCGAAACGGTATCGGTTCTGCCGATTGTGGCATTGGATTTTCGTCATCGTATAAATGAATATGAAAATAACAAACAATGAGCATCCCGAATGACCTTCATTCCGGAGCGGGGAGGGAACAGATGAGCGATAGGCTGCCTAACGATTCCAGCCAACTGTTCTTGGGCACGGGCGGCCGCCGGCCGCTGAAATATGGGGCCGTCAGCCTGCTGGCCATCAGTGCGGCGCTGGCGATGGCCGCGCCGCACCAGGCCTTCGCGCAGAGCGTGCCGGCGGAAGCCAGCGCGCCGGCGGGGGACCTAGAGGAAATCATCGTGACGGGCACGCGCATTTCCGGCTTCACGGCGCCCACGCCGATGACGTCGCTGAGCGCGGTGCAACTGCAGGACAAGGCGGTCAGCACCGTCGCGGACATGCTGTTCGAAGTGCCGCAGTTGCGGATCAACCAGAACATCGGCAAGTCCAGCGAACCGATCGGCGCCTCCAACGCCGACCTCCGCGGCCTGGGCACCCAGCGCACCCTGGTGCTGATGAACGGCAACCGCGTCGGCATCACCGATCCGGCCGGGACCATCGACACCAACATCATTCCCGTGGCGTTGATCAAGAACGTCGACATCGTCACCGGTGGCGCCTCCGCCGCCTACGGTTCCGACGCGGTCGCCGGTGTGGTCAACTTCGTCCTGGATAAGGATTTCGAGGGGGCGAAGGCCGACGTTTCCTACGGATCGACGGAGCATGACGACTTCCGCCGTCCGGACGTCAACTTCGCCCTGGGCCATGGCTTCGCCGACAACAGGGTGCACATCGAGGTCGCGGGCGACTTCATGCACAATTCGGGTGAGAGCAGCCAGTCTTCGCGTTCCTGGGGCGCCAACGGCACCGTGCAGATCACGAACCCGGCCTATACCAAGACCAATGGGCAGCCACGTCTGCTGATCGTCGACCACGGCACCTATTCGCAGATGACGGCCGGCGGTGTCGTCGGCCTGTCGGGTGGCACCAACACCCTGGCGCAGAACCTGGCCGCCAAGCTGGGCTTCGCGCCCGGCTCGGGCGTACAGTTCGGGCCGAACGGCAAGCCGATCCCTTTCCAGTACGGCACCAACATCGGCGCCACCTTCATGCAGGGCGGCGGCGGCGGTTCGGCCATCGGCGACGGCAATCTGCTGCCGGAGATAGACCGCAAGAGCGGCTACGGGCGGATCAGCTATCAGCTGGCCGACAACGTCACCCTGTTCGCCGACATGCTGTATTCGCAGGTCCACGCCAATTCGGACCTGGCGCCGAACCCCGACGTCGGCACCATCACCATCCGCAACGACAACGCCTTCCTCGACCCCAGCGTCAAGGCGGCGATGGCTTCCTTGAACCTGACCAGCATCCCCTTCGGTCGTCTCAACTACGAGGATGGGAATTCCGAGTTCCGGACCGTGACCAAGACCCGCCGCTGGACCTTCGGCGCCGAGGGGTCCTTCGGCCGGAACTGGAACTGGAGCGTCACCGGACAGCTGGGCCGCAACACCTATAATGAGTTCGCGGACAACAATCGCATCACCCAGCGGTGGAACTACGGCCTGGATTCGGTGATCAACCCGGCCACAGGCCAGGCCATCTGCCGGGTGAAGCTGGCCAACCCGAACCCCACGGCGGCCCAGGACCCCTACGGCGACATCCGCAACTGCGTGCCCATCAATCCCTTCGGCGCCGGGTCCATCAGCCAGCAGGCGCTGGACTACTATCGGGGCACCTCGACCATCACCGCGGACATGCACCAAGACGTCTACGCCGCCAACATCTCAGGCTCGCCCTTCTCCACCTGGGCGGGGCCGCTGTCGGTCGCGGCTGGCGCGGAATACCGCATCGAGAAGACGGTCCAGACCTCGGACGCGGACTCCGTGCTCAGCCGCTGGCGGTCCATCAACGGCCAGCCATTCTCCGGCGAATACAATGTGAAGGAGGCCTACGGCGAGGTCGTGGTGCCGCTGGCCGAGGACATGACGCTGGCCCGCAAGCTCGAGCTCAACGCCGCGGGCCGCTACACCGAGTATTCGACCAGCGGCGGCGTCTGGGCGTGGAAGTTCGGCGGCAACTACGAACCGATCGAGGACGTGCGGTTCCGTGGCACGGTGTCCCGCGACATCCGCGCGCCGAACAATTATGAGCTGTTCTCACAAGGCAACCAGGTGATCAACGCCATCATCGACCCACGCACCAACGTGGCGCGGCAGACGACGCAGATCACTGGCGGCAATCCCAACCTGCTGCCTGAGGAGGCGGACACCTATTCGGTGGGTGTCGTCTTCAAACCGAGGTGGCTGAACGGGTTCCATGCCTCTCTCGACTACTACAACATCAAGATCAAGAACGCGATTTCCACGGTGGCGGCGCAGGACATCGTGAATTTCTGCTTCAATGGGCAGTCTGTGTTTTGCTCTGGTGTCATCCAGACGGGGGGTATCATCACCCGCGTCAACATCATCCCCTTCAACGCCAACTCCCAGCGGGCGGCGGGCGAGGATTTCGAAGCTGAGTACTCCTTCCCCCTCACCCTGCTGAACAATGATGGGGATGTGCAACTGCGGGTGCTGGCCAACCATGCCGACACGCTGACCACAACGGCGAATGGCGTGTCCAATGATTACGTCGGCCTCGCCGGCATCTCGCCGCCCCCCGCGGGCGTGCCGGAATGGCGCGTGAACGTCGACGCCAACTACAGCTTCGACAAGTGGAGGCTCGGGGTGGGCTATCGCTACATCTCTGGCGGCAAGTTCGACACGCGCTTCAACCTGACCACCTTGGACATCGCCAACAACGACATCTCCGGCATCGGGTATTGGGATGCCAACGTCTCCTACCGGCTGACCGAGAACCTGACGATCTACGGCTCCGTCGAGAATCTGACGGATGAGGCCCCGCCGATCACGCCCAACGGCATCGTGCAGCCAACCATCGCCAACTCGCCCTTCTTCGACAATCGCGGTCGCTATTGGGTCCTGGGCGTGCGTGCGCGGATGTGATCCTCCCTTCAATTCCCGTGCGCGGGGCGTCGGGGCGTTACTGCCTCGGCGCCCATTTTTTTGTCTATCGCGCAATAAAAGCGGCGACATGGGGTGTCCTCCCATGCCGCCGGACGGTTGTGTCTGGCGCGCCTAATCCTGCTGGCGGATCAGATCGGCGGCCTTTTCCGCCACCATGATCACGGGCGCGTTGGTGTTGCCGCCCGGGACCGTCGGCATGATGGAGGCGTCGACGACGCGCAGGTTCTCCGCCCCGATGACGCGCAGGGTGGGATCCACCACCGCGCCGTGGCCCTGGCCCATGCGGCAGGTGCCGACGGGATGTTGGGTGATGCGCAGGTTGGCGCGGATGTAGGCGTCCAGTTCGGCGTCGCTCTGTCGCTCCGCACCTGGCCTGGCCTCCCGCAGGACGCGCGCGGCCAGGGGGCCGGCGCCGAACAGCGTGCGCACGGCGCGGATGCCCCGTCGCAGTTCGGCGAAGTCGCGCTCATGCGACAGCAGGTTCAGCTCTATGCGCGGCGTGTCCGCCACGTCGGCGGAGCGCAAGGTCAGCCGCCCCCGGCTTTCCGGGTGCAGCTGGATCACCATGATCGAGAACATGTCCTGCAGCCGCTTGCCAAGGCCGGGCGTCCAGATCTTGGCGTCCAGCCGCACCGGCATGACCATCAGCTGGATGTCCGGGCGCTCAAGCTCCGGTGCCGTTCGCAGCAGGGCGGCGCAACTGGTGATCTGGGAGGCGAACGGTCCCGTGCCCAGCAGCGCCCAGCGCAGGACGGACAGGGCCGCCCGGTCCAGCCGCAATTGCTTCAGGAAGGTGTCGCCGCTGGTGGCGTAGTCCATGTAGACGATGGGATGTTCGGATAGGTTGGCGCCCACGCCGGGGCTGTCCACCACCACCCCGATCCCATGTTCGCGCAGCTGCGCGCCGGGGCCGACGCCGGACAGCATCAGCAGGTGGGGGGAATTGTAGGCGCCACCCGCCAGGATGACGTCGCGTCGTGCCCGCACCTGATGTGACGCGCCCCCGGCACGGTATTCCACGCCCACGGCGCGATGGCCATCGAACAGGACGCGGGTGACCTGGGCGCCGGAAATCAGCCGCAGGTTCGACCGTTTCAGCGCCGGGCGCAGATAGGCCCGCGCGGCGCTGGATCGGCGGCCGCGACGGTCGACCGTCACCTCGCTCAGGGAGAAGCCCTCCTGCCGCTCACCGCTCAGGTCGTCACTGTGCGGAAAGCCGGCGGCGGCGGCCGAGGCCAGGATCTGTTCCGTCAGCAGCGCGCGGTGGCGTACGGGCGTCACCTGGATGGGGCCGTCGCCCCCGTGCCAAGGGCCGGCGCCACGCCAGCTGGTCTCCATCTTGCGAAAATAGGGCAGCACGTCGTCATAGCCCCATCCGGGACAGCCCAGGTCGCGCCACTCGTCATAGTCGCGCGCGTGGCCGCGCATGTAGATCATGCCGTTGGTGGTGGAACAGCCGCCCAGCACGCGCCCGCGCGGCAGCGGCAGGGGGCGTCCATCCAGGTTGGGCTCCGGCTCCGACACATAGCCCCAGTCCTTGGCCGGGTCGGCCATGGCCGCCATGAAGCCCAGCGGCATGGCGTGGAACGGACTGGAATCGGGGCCGCCGGCCTCGATCAGCAGGACGCTGCGGCGCCCATCCTCACTAAGGCGGTTGGCCAGAACGCATCCCGCTGATCCGGCGCCGACGATGATATGGTCGAAGTCCTGCGTCACCGCTTCCTCATGCCCCCTTGGCCCCGTTTCTCGGAACGAGTTGTTGCATAATAACGGAATGTGTTCAACAATAGCAAACGACAGCGACACCCATGGCGCCTGAACGGGCCCTTCGTGAACGGCCCGCGCCGTGAGGTAAGCTCTCCCCTCATCATACCCAGACGGTGGAAAATGCCGGATATCGTGGCGGATCATAATGCCCTGGAGAGCGCGCGGCGCTTCGCGGGCAAGGAACACGGGCTGTTCATTGACGGCGCCTGGCGGGAGCCACGATCGGGTTCCGCCTTTGAGATGCGCAACCCCGGCGACGGCACGCTGCTGGGCCAGGCCGCCAAGGGCGAGGCGGCGGATGTGGACTTGGCGGTGCGCGCGGCGCGGACGGCGCTGGAAGGCGTCTGGGCGGACACCAAGCCGGCGGAACGTGCCCGCCTGCTGTGGCGCCTGGCCGACGCGATCGAGGCCCACGCCGACGAATTCGCCCTGCTGGAAACGCTGAACAACGGCAAGCCGCTACGCGACGCGCGCCTGTTCGATGTGCCGCACGCCATAGAGACGCTGCGCTACAACTCCGGTTGGGCGACCAAGCTGGGCGGCGACACCATCAATCTTTCCGGTCCCGGAACCTGGCACGCCTTCACCGTTCGGGAACCGATCGGCGTGGTGGCGGCCATCGTGCCGTGGAACGCGCCCTTCGCCATGTCGGCGGCCAAGATGGCGCCGGCATTGGCCGCCGGCTGCACCCTTATCCTGAAGCCGGCGGAGCAGACGCCCCTGACGGCGCTGCGGCTCGCCCACCTGGTGGAGGAGGTCGGCTTCCCCAAGGGCGTGTTCAACCTCGTGACCGGTTTTGGCGAAACGGCGGGTGCCGCCCTGGTGGAACATCCCGGCGTCGACAAGGTGACGTTCACCGGCTCCACCGAGGTCGGCCGCCACATCGTCCGCGCGGCGGCGGGCAACTTCAAGCGCGTGACGCTGGAACTGGGCGGCAAGACCCCGGTCATCGTCATGCCCGACGCCGACATCAAGCGCGCGATCGAGGGGGCCGCCCGTTCCATCTTCACCAACGCCGGCCAGGTGTGCAACGCCGGCTCCCGCCTGTTCGCGCATGAGAGCGTGTTCAACGCCCTGGTGGAGGGCGTGGCCGAGCATGCCGGAAAGCTGCGTGTCGGCCCGGGCCTGGATCCCGCCACCCAGATGGGGCCGGTGGTGTCCCAGGAACAGAAGGACCGCGTCCTGGGCTATATCGAAGCGGGGGTTAGGGAGGGCGCCCGCATCAGCGGGCAGGGGACCGCGGCGTCGGGCCCCGGATATTTCGTTCCGCCGACGGTGCTGACGGGAACCCTGCCGACCATGTCCGTGGTGCGTGAGGAAATCTTCGGGCCGGTCCTATGCGCCATGTCGTTCAGCGATGGCGACCTGGACGCCATCGCGGCCCGCGCCAACGACACCGACTATGGCCTGGGCGCCATCGTCTGGACGCAGAACCTGAGCGCCGCGCACCGGCTGTCGCGCAAGCTGAAGGCCGGCACGGTGCGTATCAACGGCGGCGGGCTGGATCCAGCGCTGCCGTTCGGTGGGTTCAAGCAATCCGGCTGGGGCCGGGAGAACGGCCGCGACGGCATCGAGGCCTATACCGAGCTGAAATCCATCGCCATCGCGCTTTGATGGGGGAGGTTCCCGCCGGTGCCGGCGCGGGGCGCCAGCATCCTTCAGGAGCGTGCGGGAACGCGGCCGCCGATTTTCGCGGAGATGCGGGCGGCCGCGTCCAGCACGTGATCGATGCAAGGCTGCAGCCGCTCCCCCGCCAGGTACTTGTCCGGCCCCAGCAGGGTGAGGGCGGCGGCCATGGCGTCGCTATAGTCGAAGATGGGGGCGGAGATGGCGGCGAAGTTGGCGTTGATAAGCCCGCTTGTCGTCGCATAGCCCTTCTGGCGCACGGTGGCCAGGTCGTCGCGTGTGGGGGGCTTCACCGCGTCAGCGGCCTCGATCGCGTGCTGGCGGCTGGCCCGCGCCGGCTGGCGGGTCTGCGGTTCCGGCAGGAAGGCCAGGAACACCAGCCCGGTGGCTGAGGTGGTCATCGGCAGCACGTGGCCCAGCCGGACGGTGAAGGCGCCCTGGCGGCTGCCGTCCACCTTGGAGACGATGGCCGGCCCGAATTCGGTGAGCACGGACAGGTAGGTGGCGCAGCCGGTGTGCGCCGTCAACTCCGCCATCTCCGCGTTCGCGGCCTCCACCACCGACAATTGGCGGATCGCGGACAGGCCCAACTCGGTCGCGTAGGGTCCCAGCGCGTAGCGGGCGGTCTGGGGGTTCTGTGCCACCAGCCCCTCACGCATGAAGCTGGTCAGGTACAGGTGGGCCTTGCTGGGCGGCATGTCCGCCGCCTGGGCGATGTCACGCAACGCCATCGGCTCATGCGCCGTCTGCAGCACGCGGATGACACGGAATCCAACCTCGATCGACTGGACGCGGCGCTTCTGGCTGAGGGTGTCTTCGGGCGTTTTCAGCATCTGTGTCTCATTGGCTTTACACCCATGCCTATCAGAGTACGGGGGTCCCGTCGACCGCGCAATACAAGGGTGGCCTGGGTGCCGGTCTTGTGATATTGACGAATTATGTTAGATATTATCAAACTCTGGCGGTTGCGGCGAGGAACGACATGCGAATTGCGATTGTGGGTGCCGGGATCGGCGGTCTGACGGCTGGGCTGGCGCTGCTGAAGCGCGGGTTCGACGTCACGATCTATGAGCAGGCCGAGGAACTGCGGGAGGTGGGGGCGGGTCTGCAGGTCAGCGCCAACGGGACGCGCGTGTTCGCGGCGCTGGGCATCCTGGATCAGGTGATGGCGTTGTCGTTCTGCCCGGTGGGCAAGGAGATCCGGCTGTGGAACACCGGCCAGACCTGGAAGCTGTTCGACCTGGGGCCGGAATCGGTGGCGCGTTATGGCGCGCCTTATGTCACCATCCACCGCAACGACCTGCACTCCACCCTGGCCACCGCCGTCCGTGCCCTGAACCCCGATGCCATCCAGCTGGGATCGCGCTGCGTGGGGGTGGAGCAGGGGCCCGGCGGCGTGGTGTTGGACCTGACAGCCCAGCCACCGCAGCGGCACGACCTGGTGATCGGCGCCGACGGCGTGCATTCGATCATCCGCCAGCGGCTGTTCGGTGAGCTGCCGGCCGCGTTCACCGGCATCGTCGCCTGGCGCGGTGTCATCCCCATGGAACGCCTGCCCGACCACTTGGTGCGGGACGTGGGCACCAACTGGATTGGCCCAGGCGGCCACATCGTCCACTACCCCATCCGGCGCGGCGAGCTGATGAACTTCTCCAGCGTGGTGGAAAACCAGGACTGGAAGACGGAGTCCTGGTCCAGCCCATCGACAGTGGAGGCCTACCTGGCCGACTACCCCGGCTGGCATGAAGACGTCCACGCCTACATCCGGGCGATCCCCCAGCCGTTCCGCTGGGCGCTGCTGTCCCGAAAGCCGCTGGACAACTGGACGGTCGGACGGGTCACCCTGCTGGGCGACGCGGCCCATCCCATGCTGCCCTTCCTGGCGTCGGGCGCGGCCATGGCGATCGAGGACGCCTACACGCTGGCGCGGGCGCTGGAGGCTTATCGGGACGACCATGCCAGGGCGCTGAAGGCCTATCAGGACGCACGCATCCCCCGTACGACGCGCGTGGTCCAAGGTGCCGCCGGCAACGCCGAGCGCTTCCACAATCCCGCCCTGGCCAGCCCGGCCGGCGCGCAGGCCTACGTGGACCGGGAATGGGAGCCGGAGCGGGTGGCGGAACGCTACGAATGGCTTTTCCGTCACGACGTCACCACGGCCCCGCTGTGACGCGCGGCCGGGGCGCGCGCATAAGGAATAAGGACAGGG
>NZ_BACU01000498.1 GCF_000333275.1 Azospirillum sp. B4
CCCGCCCTGCCCAGGAGGCGGTGGAGGACCTGATGGACAACCGCCGCCGGGAGCGCGAGGCCCTGGCCGGGCTGTCGGCGCTGAGGGGATTGGCGCCGAAGGGGCGGTAGCCGTCAAGCTGATGATGCGGGCACGCAGCCCTTATAGTTTCATTCCATATCGGTTGTTTGAAATAATTTCCTGCCCGATTCATACTCCCGTCGCCGGCGGCAACGATGCTGGCACATGAAAAGAACGGGGGGATGGGAATAATGGCCACGACATCGATCTGGAATCGCCGGGTGCTGCTGAGGACGGCCGGTGCCGTTGGGGCGGCCCTGGGAAGCGCCGGCGCGCTTACCCCCACATCCGCCCAAGCGGCCGTCCCCGGCGGCCCGACGCCGCTCAGCACGGAGCCGCTGCGGCTGCCGACCACTGAATTCACCTATGAGGCGGTGGTGGAGCTGGAGCCGATGATCGCGCTGGGCAAGGGCCCGCTGGGGGAGCGGCGCATGGTGCCCATCACCGGCGGGACGTTCCAGGGGCCGCGCATCAAGGGTACGGTGTTAAACGGCGGGGCCGACCGGCAACTGGTGCGGCCAGACGGTGTCCTGACGCTGAACGCCCTCTATGAACTGAAGACCGACGATGGCGCCATCATCACCGTGAACAACCGGGCGCTGATCGACGCGCCGCCGGGCCAGGCGCCTTACGCTTACTCCGTCCTGGAATTCGCCGCGCCGGAAGGGCCCCACGCCTGGCTGAACCGGGGCATCTTCGTCGGCACCGTCCATGGCTTGCCGCCGGAGCGGCGCGCCGTGTTGATCCGGGTTTACAAGGTGGTGTGATCCGCCCTACCCAGATCCGCCCCGCCCAAGTCCGCCAGGATAGGGCAGTCCGGCCGGTCGTCGCCGGCGCAGCAGTGGGCCAGGTGGCGCAGCGTGTCGGCCATGGCCTGCATCTCGCGGATGCGGGTGTCCAGGTCGGCCAGGTGGCGCTGGGCGATGGCCTTGACCTCGCGGCTGGGCCGTTCACGGTCGCGCCACAGGGACAGCAGCTGCGCGATCTCCGCCATGTCGAAGCCCAGGGCGCGGGCGCGCTTGATGAAGCGTAGTTCGTTCACCGCGCGCGTGTCGTATTCGCGATAGTTGCCCTCCGACCGGCTGGCCGGCCGCACCAGGCCGACCTCATCGTAATAGCGGATCATCTTGACGCTGACGCCCGAGGCCTTGGCTGCCTCCCCAATGGTCATGGGCCCCATGTTCATGCGGAAACTCCCCGGAAGCGGCGTAGGCGCAGGGCGTTGGTCAGCACGCTGACGCTGGACAGGGCCATGGCCCCGGCCGCCACCATGGGCGACAGCAGCACACCCCAAAACGGATACAGGGCGCCGGCAGCCACCGGGATCAGCACCACGTTGTAGCCGAAGGCCCAGACCAGGTTCTGGCGGATGTTGCCCAGCACGGCGCGGCTGAGCGCGATGGCCGTGGCCACGCCGCGCAGGTCGCCCCGCACCAGCACCACGTCCGCCGCCTCGATGGCGATGTCGGTGCCCGCCCCCATGGCCAGGCCCACATCGGCGGTGGCCAGGGCCGGGGCGTCGTTCACGCCGTCACCGGCGAAGGCCACGCGGCCGTGACGCTGCTGCAGCGCCTTGACCGCCGCCACCTTGCCCTCCGGCAGCACCTCCGCCGCCACCTCGTCGATACCCAACGCCTTGGCCACGGCCTCGGCCGTGCGGCGGTTGTCGCCGGTAACCATGATGACCTTCAGGCCGGCGGCGTGCAGGGCCCGCACCACACCGCCCGCCTCCGGCTTCACCGGGTCGGCCACGGCCAGGATGGCGGCGAGAGTGCCGTCGATGGCGGCGTAGAGCGGGCTCTTGCCCTCCCCGCCCAGGCGCGCGGCGGCCTCCGCCAGCGGCGCGACGCCGATGCCCAGGCGGGTCATGTAGCGGTCGGCGCCAACGGCCACCGTGCGCCCCTCCACCCGCGCCTGGGCGCCGAAGCCGGGCACGGCCTGGAAGCCCTCGGCCGCCGCCGGCGCCAGGCCGCGCGCCCGCGCGCCGGCCACGACGGCCTGGGCGATGGGATGCTCCGACCTGTCCTCCACCGCTGCCACCAGGCGCAGCACCTCCGCCTCGTCAAAACCATCCACCACCGCCAGGTCGGTCAGGGCGGGCTGGCCCTGGGTCAGGGTGCCGGTCTTGTCGAAGGCCACGGCGGCCACGTCGCGCAGGCCCTGCAGCGCGTCGCCCTGGCGGAACAGGATGCCCAGTTCCGCCGCCTTGCCCGTGCCCACCATGATGGAGGTGGGCGTGGCCAGGCCCATGGCGCAGGGGCAGGCGATGATCAGCACGGCCACGCCGTTGACCAGGGCGTAACTCAAGGCCGGGCTGGGCCCGACGAAATACCAGGCGGCGAAGGTCAGCAGCGCCGCGGCCATGACCACCGGCACGAACCAGGCCGTCACCTGGTCCACCGCCGCCTGGATGGGCAGCTTGGCGCCCTGCGCCGTTTCCACCATGCGCACGATCTGCGCCAGCAGCGTGGCCGCCCCCACCTTCTCCGCCCTGAAGCGGAAGGATCCGGCCTTGTTGACGGTACCACCGACGACGGCGGCGCCCGGCCCCTTCTCCACCGGCAGCGGTTCACCGGTGATCATGCTCTCATCCACGAAGGACGATCCGTCCAGCACGGTGCCGTCCACCGGCACGCGCTCCCCCGGGCGGACCAGCACGACGTCGCCCACCACCACCTCGGCGATGGGCAGTTCCACCGTCTGGCCGCCCCGCTCCACCCGCGCCGTCTTGGCCTGAAGGGTCAGCAGGCGCTTGATGGCCTCGCTGGTGCGGCCCTTGGCCCGCGCCTCGAACAGGCGGCCCACCAGGATCAGGGTGACGATGACGCTCGCGGCTTCGAAATAGACGTTGTCGGTGCCGGCCGGCAGCAGGTGCGGCGTCACCGTCGCCACGGTGGAATAGAGGAAGGCGGCGCCAGCCCCCAGCACCACCAGGGAGTTCATGTCGGGCGCGCCGCGCAGCAGGTTGGGCACGCCCTTGGCGAAGAAGCGCCCGCCGGGCACGGCCAGGACGAAGGCCGCCAGCACCAGGCTGGCCCAGCGCCACGGCTGCTCCCCCACCGTGCCGGCCAGCCAGTGGTGGGCGCCGGGGATGAAATGCCGCGCCATCTCCACCGCGAACAGGGGGGCGGTCGCCGCCGCCGCCAGGGTCACGGCCCGGCCCAGGGCGCCGATCTCCGCCGCCCGCGCCGCCTGTTCGCGGTCCGCCTGTCCGGCCGCGTCGTCCTGCCCCAGGGGCTTGGCCTCATAGCCAGCCTTGGTGATGGCCCTGGCGACGGCGGCGATGTCGGCCCCGTCGACCAGCGCCACGCTGGCCCGTTCCGTCGCCAGGTTCACCGTGGCCTCCACCACGCCCGGGGCGGCCCGCAGCACCTTCTCCACCCGCGCCACGCAGCCGGCGCAGGTCATGCCCTGGATGGCGAGTTCCACGGCGTGCGTGCCCGGGTCATAGCCCGCCTTGCGGATGGCTTCGACCACCTCGGGCAGCCGGCCGCCCTCGCCCAGTTCCACATGCGCGCGCTCCGCCGCCAGATTCACGGAGGCCACGGTCACGCCCGGCACAGCCGATATGGCCTTTTCCACCCGCCGCACGCAGCTGGCGCAGGTCATGCCGGCGACAGGGATGTCGACACCACGGGACGCGGGGGCAAGGGGGGCGACATGGGACATTCCGGTCTCCTTCGACGAGATGTCCTCTATACATAGACCCTCCAATGATGGGAGGGTCAAGCCTTCGCTACGGCATTGTCAAAATTCAGTAATGCAGCTGGGTACGGAATTATGGGCAATTATCTAAAATTCAACGCATAAGGATTGATACGGTTGTACCAGGAGTGGCCAGTACCGATGACAGCGCTGGCAAATCCTTTTTGTGCCATTTTCTATGGAAACTACGGATAAGATCCTAAATTCGGCTGTGTTTTTATGAGGAAAGCCGTATACCTACCTGAAAGGATAATATCTGGGCGCCCTGGAGTAGCGGGGATGGTCCGCGAATGGCGGACGGGCTGGCGACGACGGCGGCCCTCTCGGGCAAGTTGGTTGACGGAAGAAGACATGAAGCGCACCCGGCGTTACCTCGGCTTCGCCTTCGCGAACGCCGATCTTCTCCTTGAGGTGGATCCCCAGGGCCTCATCCATTTCGCCGCTGGCGCGTGCCTGGCCCTGATCGGCGTTGGTGATGCCGATCTGGTGGGCCAAACCCTGTTCGACCATCTCGCGCCGGCCGACCAGGCACTGGCACGGCGTTTCCTGGCAACGCTGGGAGAGAACAGCCGCGCCACCCCCCGGCTGATCCGGCTGGTGCGTCGCGACGGTGTCGCCCTGGTCTGCACCATGACGGCTTACCGCATGCAGGACACCCCGCTGGTGAACATCACGCTGAGCCAGTTCGGCGGGCAGGAGATGCCGGTGGCCCCGGCGGAGGGGGAGGTGGACCCGCAGACCCAGTTGCTGACCCCCGGTGCCTTCGCCAAGGCGGCCATGGCCGCCCTCGCGGCGGGCAGCGCCGGAACGGCGGCCTTCACCCTGGTGCAGATGTCCAACCTGCAGGAAATCCGCGCCCATCTGACGGCGGATCAGGACGACCTGCTGATGGCCGAAATCGGCGCCGTCCTGCGGCAGCACAGCGGGGCGGAGACCCTCGCCGGCCGGCTGGGCGAAGACCGCTTCGGCGTCATGACGCCAACCGACCTGACCGATCTGGTCGCGCGCGACATCCTGCAACTGGCCCAGGACCTGGGCCATCCGCTGATGGTCGACGCCCGGACGCTGGATGCCGACAAGGTCGCGCTGAACCGGGCGGACCGCGCCCGCCTGATGCTCTATGCCCTGCGCCGCTTCGCCGAGGACGGGATCAAGGGCATGGAGGGACTGGCGTCCTCATCCTCCCTGGTCGCGGCCTTCGCCCGAGACGCCATGGGGCGGCTGGCCGCCTTGCGCGACAGCCTGCAGGGCAACCATCTGACCCTGTCGTTCGAGCCCATCCACACCCTGGCCACCGGCCGCGTGCACCATTTCGAGGTGCTGTGCCGCATCAATGGCGAACGTCCCGGCCCCACAATCACCTTCGCGGAAGAGGTGGGCATCATCAACGACGTCGACATGGCGGTGTGCGGCATGGCCATGCGGGAGCTGGAGACGGCGGCGCCCGACATTTCATTGGCCGTGAACCTGTCGGCGGCGTCCATCGCCTCCGACCTGTTCATGCAGACGCTCATGGCGCAGTTGAGCGCCCGTCCCGCCCTGGCCGGGCGCCTGTTGTTCGAGGTGACGGAGACCGGACGCCTGGACGACCTGCCCCGCGCCCGCAACGTGCTGAACGGCATACGCCAGCGCGGCTTCTCCGTGTGCCTGGACGACTTCGGCGTCGGCATGACCTCCTTCGCCTACATTCGCGCGCTGGAATTCGACTATGTGAAGCTAGATGGCTCGTTCATCAGCCGCATGTGCGAAAGCCCGCGCGAGGAATCCATCGTCGCCTGCATGCTGGGCCTGTGCCGCGCCCTTAAGGTTCCGGCCATCGCGGAACATGTGGAAACGGCGGAACAGGTGCTACGCCTGCGCAACCTGGGCTGCGCCATGGGCCAGGGCTGGTTCTTCTCCAAGGGCATGCCCCGGCCCCTGCGTCGCGACGTGGACCTGTCCGTCCTCAACCGCCCCTCGCGCTGGACCCCGACGGTCCATGACTTCGGGCGATAGCCGGGCGGCCGGGGCCGGGGAAGCGGCCGCCCGCCGAGTGAGGGAGCCTTTGATCGATCCCGATCAAAGGCATAAAATCACGCGTTGAAGTCCAGGCCCCATTGGCTGTAGCTGTCCGGCTTCTCCGCCCAATCCTCGCGCACCTTCACGAACAGCATGACGTGCACACGGCGGTCCAGGATTTCCTCAAGTTCCACCCGGGCGGCGGCGCCGATGGACTTGATCTTGGAGCCGCCCTTGCCCAGCACGATGGCCTTCTGGTTGGGGCGCTGGACGTAGACGATCTGGCTGATCTTGACGGAGCCGTCCTCGAACTCCTCCCACGCCTCGGTTTCCACCGCGATGGCGTAGGGCAATTCCTGGTGCAGTTGCAGGAACAGCTTCTCCCGCGTGATCTCGGCGGCCAGCAGGCGCTGGGGCATGTCGGACAGCTGGTCTTCCGGGAACAGCCAGGGGCCTTCCGGCAGGCGGGCGGCCAGCTTGTCCAGCAGGTCCTTCAGGCCGTCGCCGGTAAGGGCGGAGATCATGAAGATGTCGGTGAACACGCCCGTCTCGTTGAAGCGCGCCGCCAGTTCCAGCAGCCGCTCATACGGGATCAGGTCGATCTTGTTCAGGATCAGGATGGCCTTGCGCTTGCTGTCCTTCAGGCGATCGATGATGCCGTTGGTGTCGTCATCCACCCGGCGGGAGGCGTCGACCAGCACCGCCACCATGTCCGCCTCTTCCGCGCCGTTCCAGGCGGCGGCCACCATCGCGCGCTCCAGCCGCTTCTTGGGCGTGAAGATGCCGGGCAGGTCGACGAACAGGATCTGGGCGCGGCCATGCATGCCGATGCCCAGCACGCGGGAACGGGTGGTCTGCACCTTGGGGCTGACGATGGAGACCTTGCTGCCCACGGCCGCGTTCAGCAGCGTGGACTTGCCGGCGTTGGGGGCGCCCACCAGGGCCACGAAACCGCAACGCATGGGGGCCAGGGGCTCGCCCTCGTCCTCCTCGTCGTCCTCGAAATCCTCATCCTCGACGTCGTCGTCCCCGTCCAGGTACCCCTCCCCCTCCGGCACGTCCTCATCCGGGGCGTGATCGTGCCCGGCGGCGCCGGCCACCGTGTCTTCTTCGGGAAGGCCGTCCTGGCCGTGTTCGACGTCGCTCATTACCCTGATCCTCAAAAAGAACGGCGGGCCGGGGTGCCTGTCGCACCCGCCCGCCGCCGCATGGGCGGCTTCATGACACAGACGGCGCCTTGGCACCAGCGACGGTGCGGCATCCAAGGATTGCGCACGGCGGAACGCCACCCCACCGCCTTGGAAATTTAACACGGTGTGCCGGATCGTGCAGGCTATAGCTCAGAAACTAAAGGGTTAACGCCCGTCCCGGTCACCAGTCTACCAGGAGCCCGCCCCCATGTCCCTGTCGCGCCGTTTCGCCCTGGCCGCCGTCATGGCCCTTCCGCTCGCCCTGCCCGTGGTGGTTCCCGCCGCCGCTTCCGCCCGCGACCTGGACATCGAGGCCCACCGCGGCGGCCGCGCCCTGTGGCCGGAGAACACGCTCCAGTCCTTCGCCCACGCCCTGTCGCTGGGCGTGACGACGCTGGAGATGGACATGAACATCGCCAAGGACGGCACGGTCATCATCTCCCATGAACGCCACCTGAACCCCGACCTGGCCAAGGGCCCCGACGGCGCCTATGTCACCGCCCCCACCCCGTCCTTCTTCAGCCTGACGCTGGAGGAGATCAAGAAGTACGACGTGGGCCAGCTGCGCCCGGGCAGCGCCTATGGCAGCCATTTCCCCGACCAGCGACCCATCCCCGGCACGTCCATCCCCACGCTGAAGGAGGTGATCGACCTGGTGAAGCGGTCGGGCAACAAGACCGTGAGGATGAACATCGAGACCAAGATCGATCCCACCCATCCCGAGGACAGCCCCACGCCGGAGGTCTTCGTGGACCGGGTGTTGGACGTGCTGAAGGCCGAGAAGTTCGAGGACCGGGTGCTGGTCCAATCCTTCGACTGGCGCACCCTGCAGGTGGTGCAGAAAAAAGCACCGCACATCCCCACCGTCTACCTGACGGAACAGGACCCGCGCGAGCCGTCGGTCAGCCTGACCGCCAAACTGCCCTGGACGGCCGGCTTCGACCCCGTGGACCACGGCGGCAGCGTGCCCAGGGCGGTGAAGGCCGCGGGCGGCAAGGTCTGGTCGCCGCTCTACACCGACATCGACGCCGCGCTGGTGGCGGAAGCGCACGGACTGGGCCTGACCGTCATCCCCTGGACGGTGAACAAGCCGGACGACATGGCCCGCCTGATCGACATGGGCGTGGACGGCATCATTTCCGACCAGCCGGTGCTACTGCGCCAGGTCGCCGCCACCAAGGGCGTCACCCTGCCCAAGGCCACGCCGGTGGAGGCCGTGCCAGCCAAGCGCTGAGCTGCCCAGCCATCCGTGTGCTGACAGCGCCCTCGGGCCGGGCATCCGGTCCGGGGGCGCTTTCTTTTGGCGGGCCCCTTGCCAAATTCATATCGCTCGTTATATCGTACGATATGTTTTGCGATCATAGAGCTTTCCATCCCCCTTTCCTGGCCATGGGCGGGCACGGGGGATGGCCCCACTGGAAGCATGGGGGTGGTGGACACGGCGGCTTCTGGGGCGGTGGCGGGGGCGGCATGCCGGGCGGCGGCCGCAAGCTGTCGTCGGCCGACCTGCAACTGGTCCTGCTGGCCCTGCTGGAGCAGAAGGCCGCCCACGGCTATGAGCTTATCCGCGCGCTGGAGGAACGCTCCGGCGGCTTCTACGCCCCCAGCCCTGGGGTCATCTATCCAGCCCTGACCTACCTGGATGAGATCGGCCACGCGGTGGCGGAGCCGGAAGGCAACCGCAAGCTCTACCGCCTCACCGACGCGGGCCAGGCCCACCTGGAGTCCCACCGGGGCACGGCGCTGGCCATCCTGGAGGCGCTGAGCCGCATCGGTGGCCGCATGGACCAGGTGCGTGAGGCCTTCGCCGGCGTCACCGACGCCGACCCCGCCGCGTCGGAGGAATTGCATCGGGCCCGCCACGCGCTGAAGAGCGCGATGTACGCCAAGCGTGGTTGCGACGCGGTCGAGGCCCGGCGCCTGGCCGACATCCTGCGCCGCGCCACGGCCGAGATATTGAACAACGACACACGAGAGACCGAATGACCGACAGTCAACAGCGGCACCAGATTGGCCGCATGCGTTTCGACACCCGCCGGCGCAGCCTGACGGTGGCCAGCACCATCCGTCTGACACCCAAGATGCTGCGCATCGTCCTGACCTCGCCTGAGCTGGCGGACTTCGACAGCCGGGGCGCCGACGACCATATCAAGCTGTTCTTCCCCAGGCCGGGCGGCGAGCCGCTGATGCGCGACTACACCCCCCGCGCCTTCAGCCAGGCGGACCGCACCCTGACCCTGGACTTCGCCCTGCACGATGCCGGCCCGGCCACGGCCTGGGCCCTGGGCGCCAAGGTGGGCGATACGCTGGAGATCGGCGGCCCGCGCGGCTCCATGATCGTGCCGGACGATTTCGACTGGTACCTGCTGGTCGCGGACGAGACGGGCCTGCCCGCCATCGGCCGCCGGCTGGAGGAACTGCGCGCCGGCGTCCCCGTCATCACCGTGGTGGCCATCGACACCGCGGCCGAGAAGCAGGCCATCGAGACCAAGGCGCGGTGGACCGCCCATTGGATCACCCGCGACCAGGCGGGGCCCAATGATGCCGAAACCCTGCGCCACGCCCTGGAGGGCCTGACGCTGCCCCCCGGCGACGGCTATGTCTGGATCGCGGCCGAGGCGGCGGTGGCCAAGGCCCTGCGCGGTTACGTCATCGACACGCTGAAGCATCCGGCACAGTGGATGCGGGCCTCCGGCTACTGGCTGCGCGGCGAGGCCGGCGCGCACGAGAACCTCTGAGCGGGACTCGAGGGTTCAGCCATACAGGTCGGTGTGCATCGCGTGATCGTAGTGCGCATCGATCGCGTCGGCCTCCACAGCGCTTTTCCGGTTCATCGCGGCCAACATTTGGCCCGGCGTCGGCAGGCTGCCACGTTCCAGCCGGGCGGCCGGATCCCACAGGCGGGCGCGGTTCAGCGCTTTGCCACAATGGAACAGCACCTCGTCCACCGTCACCACGACGGCCACCTTGGGCACCTTGCCGCCCTCCGCCAGATCGGTGCGCAGGGCGGCGTCCTTCGTCAGGCGGCCGCGCCCGTTGATGCGCATGAAGACATCCAGGCCGGGGAACAGGAACAGCATGCCCAGCCGGTCGTCGGCCTGCAGGTTGCGCATGGATTCGATGCGGTTGTTGCCCGGCCAGTCGGCGAAGGCCACGGTCTTGGCATCCAGCACCCGCACGAAGCCCGGCGGTCCGCCGCGCGGCGAGGCGTCCAATCCCCCTTCGCGTCCGGTGGCCAGGCAGAAGAAGGCCGCCTGGCGCAGGTACTGGACGTGAAAGTCGATCAGTTCCGACATGACCGCCTTCTGGACGTGCTCCATGGGCGGGTCGTAAAGCGCGTCCAGGTCGGGGGCGTCGGTAAGCGGGGTGCCCATTTGCGTCTCCATGGCGCTCAATCCAAACCGGTCTTGCCCGGTGCCCAATAGGCCTTGGCCATCCGCCGGGGGCCGGCGATCCCCCGGTCCTTCAGCGCGCGGGTCACCTGCTGGATGGCCGGCGCCCGGCCGGTCAGCACCATGCGCGCCCGGTCTCCGGCGGCATGGGTCAGGGCGTCGATGACCATCGGCAGATGATCATCACCGGGAAGACGGCTGACGATGGTCGCATCCCCCAGCCCAACCGCGTGCAGCACGGACCGCGCCTCCGCCTGGTCCGACACCTCGAACACGCAGCGGAAACCGCTGCCCAGCGCGGCGCGACAGGCCAGCCCCAGGGCGAATGAGGTCTCATCCCCGAACAGCGCCCACGGCCCTTCATGCTCAGTAAAGTCGAGGGAGCGGCGCGGGCCCATGAACTGGCAGCCGTCCCCCTCCCTCAAAGACGCGGCCCACCGGCCGCCCGGCCCATCCCCCGGGGAGGCGGCTCCATGGGAGAAGACAAGCAGTTGGGTCACCCCGGCCGTGGCGTCCCACGACAGGGGCGTGTAGGTGCGGGCGGCCAGGCCCGTGCCCATGGCCACCTGCACCTTCTGTCCCGGCGCCCATGCCACACCCTTCAGCGCATCGCCTTCGAGGCGGATCCGGCGAAAGCGCGGAGACAGGCGCTCCACCGCCGCCACGCGGGCCGGCCGCATGAACCAGCGCAGCAAGGTCCGCGCCACCGCACCCGGCGCGGCGGCAACGGCCTCCCTCCGATCCTGACTGTCCACCATCCGTACTCCCAGGCCCGCCCAGGCGCGGGCGTCCGGGAATTGGTAGCGTCGCGGGGGCTTGGCGTCATTGGTCAATCGTGCCAAATAATTTCGAGAATTCGCCAATAGGCGGCTCATCGAACGAAAGCGGCGCTATGCCCATCCTGAAGGATCTGCCCAGCGATGATGCCGGATGGCCCGCCGACCTGATCGACCCCGATGAGGTCCCCCGGCCCATCGCCGCGTTCGGCATCATCGGGATGACCACCGGCATCGAACTGGCGCCCCACCGTCACCACAGGGCGCAATTGCTGATGGCCTTGCGCGGGATCCTGACGTGCGAGGCAGAGAACGGCTTGTGGATGGTCCCGTCCAACTGCGCCATCTGGATCCCGGGCGGAACCCTGCATGCCATCAAGGCCTCCGGCATGATCGAGGGCTATAACGCCTTCATCGACCCCGCCGTGACGGCGGCGATGCCCGCCTATTGCTGCACGGTGACGGTGACGCCCTTGCTCGCGGCCCTGATGATGCGGGCCGCTGCCCTGCCGCAACTCTACCCCGAGGATGGGGCGGAGGCCCGGCTGGTCACCGTCCTGCTGGATGAGATCGCGGCGGCGCCGGAGGAACGGCTGCACCTGCCCATGCCCACGGATGAACGGCTGCGCCGGCTGGCGGCGCTGATGATGGCCGATCCGGGGGAGCGCGGGAGCATGGAGCAGTGGGCGAGGCGCGCGGGCCTCAGCGAACGTACGCTCGCCCGCCTGCTGACCCGCGAAACCGGGATGAGCTTCGGCCCGTGGCGCCAACGGCTGACCATCATGCTGGCCCTGCAACGGATGGCTGAAGGCGCACCAGTGCAGCAGGTGGCCCTGGACCTGGGTTATGAGAGCGCCAGCAGTTTCGTCACCATGTTCCGCAAGGTCCTGGGTGCCCCACCGGCCCAGTACATGGCCCGGCAGCACGGCGGGGAAAAGCTTAAAAGCCCATGACGGCGTTTTCCGTGGGCAACTGGCGCCGCCGTGTCTCCGGCGGCTGGTCGGCGTGCCAGGCGGCACCGGCATCCGCGGCGGCGGTATCCCGGATCACGCCCGCCAGGGTGAAGCTGTCGAAGACGAAGGGTAGGCCATCAGCCGCCGCGATGTGGCCCAGGTCGCCCACCTGAAGGTGCAGATGCGGGGCGTCCGACTGCCCGGAATTGCCCAGCCGGCCCAGCACCTGCCCCCGGCGCACCGCCTGCCCGGGCCGCACGGTGATGCTGCCGGGGATGAGGTGGGCATAGACGGCGAAAGCGGTGCTCATGCGCAGGATGACCTGGTTGCCGGCGACGGTGTCCAGCGTCACCTTCTGCACCGGCGCCTGGCCGGGCACGTTATCCGGCAGGCCGTCGCGCACGCTGTCTATGATGCCATCCGCCACGGCCAGGACCGGCTGGCCATAGCCGGGCCAGGAGTCGATGTTCGCCGGCTCCCCACCGAACTCCCGCCCGTCTTCGGTCAGCTTCATGAAGTCGATGGCGTAGCGCTCCGGCAGGCGCGCCTGGCCGTCCACCACCATGAGGGTGGTGCGGTGGATAGAGGTGTTGGACAGGGCGTTGAACGCCACCCACCCCCGCCCCATCACTGGCGCCGACAGCACCACGGGCGGGGTCCGGTCCAACGGCACGGTGATGGCGGTGTTCAGCGTGGTGTCAGGCAGGCCCTCTTTGAACGGGGCGATGCTGAGACCCAGCCGCAGGTCGCCCACCTTGAGGTCATCGGCCACCGGAATGTCGAACAGGGCCACGGCATAGCTGTTTCCGGCCAAGATGCCAGGCTGGTGTGAAACGGATTGTGCCGCGTCCTCCACCTTCCGGCCTGGTCGCAACAGTAGATCCGTCAGCGCCTCGCCCTCAAACCGCCCCAGCAGCTGCGGCTGGTCCGCCGTGCCCAGCCGTAGGGTCGCCAACGTCACGGGGATGGTGGAAAAGTTGGCGATCATGGCCTCGAACACGAGGTGCCGACCGGTGGTCGTCGGAACCAGGCTGGCCGGACGCAACACGCGAATGTCCAAGGGGGTGATGGAATGTGCCACTGGTTCGGCGCGTCCCATCACCGCTCCCGCCAAAGCCAGGGCGGCGCCGACCATCAGACCCAGGACGGAATGGCGCACCATGTGGCCTCAGGAAATATGGTTAACGACGCCCCTGATGATGCCGGTTCCGACGGACTGGTCAAGATAAAGCACCTGCCGCCCCGGTCTCCCGCTGGTAGCGAAAATCAAACAAAGCTGATGAACAGGTTAATGCGCGGGCTATCCTCCCGGTCACTATGCCAAGGCACGTCGCCCGACAACATATCCACACCATGAGGTTTAGCCACTCACGTGAGGTTTCCATGCTGTCGCGCATTTCCCTGTCGCTCGTCCTGTCCCTCGGGATGGTCTCGCCCGTCTGGGCCGCTGGGCAAGCCACCAAGACGGATGCCGTGGCCATGGTGACGCGCGCCGTCGCCCACGTGAAAGAGGTGGGGCAGGAAAAGGCCTTCGCCGATTTCAGCACCATGGGCGGCCCCTACACCGACCGTGACCTTTACGTTGTTGTGTACAACCTGACCGGCACCTGCCTGGCGCATGGCGCCAACGCCAAGCTGATCGGCAAGGACTTGAGCGACGCCGAGGACGTTGACGGAAAACTGTACATCCAGGAGCGGATGACGTTGGCCAAGACCAACAAGACCTTCTGGCAGGATTACAAATTCACAAATCCAACCAGCAAGAAGATCGAGCCCAAGGAAATGTACTGCCAAGTTGATGGTGGCCTGGCCGTGTGCGCCGGCATTTACAAGCAGTAGCGCCAGCCAGACGGGGAAGCCCCGTCCATCATCCCTTTCCTGGAATTCTGGAGGCTGGCATGTCCATCGCCAGGCGGATATCTTTATTCTTTTTCCTGCTCGCCGGTGCCACGCTGTGCCTCAACCTGGTGCAGGTCGTCTCCGTCCATCAACTGGCGACCAAGGTTGATTCGGCCTTCGTCCACGGCGTCGAAGCCAACGCCTCCATCGACAATTTCACCATCACCCTGGCCAACCAACGCAAGGCGCTCTACGAACTGGTGGCCCTGGCGGCCACCGGGGCATCGGCCGACAGGGTCCGGGTGGCGAAGGAGCAGGTTCAGGACCTGACGGCACAGGTGGACCGGGCCAGTCCCCATTTCATCGCCGTCGCAACCGGGATCGGCGGGGTCGAAAAGCTGGACGCGATGGGGCCCCTGTTGCGAAAGTACGTCAAGAAAAGCGCCGATCTGCTCGACATCATCGATGGCGACGTCGCCACCACTCTGGGCTTCAGCAGCAGTCTGGAGCGGGCGGCGGCGAGTCTCCAGGAAACCGTCACCGCCATAAAGCCAGGCAAAGCCAGCATCCTGGACGCGCCAAAGCAGCAAGTGTCACACTCCGTCCTCCTTACCTATCTCGTGCTGGCGATCGGCGCCTTGGTGCTGGCGGGCGTCATCATCGCCATGTTCCGCTTCACCACCACCCGAATTGCCCGTCCCCTCGCCAATCTCACGGACATCGCCTACCGGTTGTCCGCCGGTGACCAGAACCTGGCCATAGACCCCGCCCTGAGCCAGAGAAGCGATGAGATCGGGCGCATGGCGGCGGCCGTTGCCGTCCTGGTGGATCACGAGACGGAGCGCGCCCTGCTGCACCAGGAGCAAAGCAATGCCGCCGACAGCGAGCGCGAACGCGCCCATCTGATCGCAAACCTGTCCACCGCCTTCGACAGCGCCGCGCGCTCCAGCTTGCAGGAGACGCTGGCCGCTGTGCGCCAGTTGGAGGAAACGGCCCGCGACATCGCCGCCGGTGCCGATGAAACCCGCGACGCGTCGACCGGCATGGCGACGGCCATCGGCACGGCGGCGGACAATGTTCAGCGGGTGGCCACCGCCACAACCCAGCTCGCCAACGCCCTGACCGAGATCCGGCACCGGGTGGATGTGTCCATTGGCACCGCCCAGGACGCGGTGGCGGAAGCGGAACGCACCGACACCCTGGTGAAGGGCCTGACCGGTGCCGCGGACAAGGTCGGCACCATCGTCAAGATGATCTCCGAGATCGCCGGACAGACCAATCTGCTGGCCCTGAACGCCACCATCGAGGCGGCGCGGGCCGGCGAAGCCGGCCGGGGCTTCGCCATCGTCGCCGCGGAAGTGAAATCCCTGGCCCGGCAGACCGCGCAGGCGACGGAGGAGATCGGCGGCCAGATCGGCGAAATCCAGGACGGGCCAAGACCGCGG
>NZ_BACU01000497.1 GCF_000333275.1 Azospirillum sp. B4
TGCTGATCAAAGCCAGCCTGCAGCGGGTCAACCTGCGTAGTGCCAACCTGACCGGCGCCGACCTGCGCGGCGCGGACCTCAGCGGCGGCAACCTGATCGACGCCAATATGCGAGGCACCCTGATGGAGGGCGCCATCCTGGACGGCGCCGCCATGCCGGCCCAGATCGACGACGACGACGAGTGAGCGGGCTGGGGTTCCCCCAGACACCGGCCTGAAGTCATGCCGGTGGCATCTTCCCAAGACGTCCATACCCCGCTAACCATACCCGCGGATGGCGATGGGGTTGCTTTGAGCGCGAGCGGGATAGGACTGGCGGCCCTGGTGGCCCTGGGGCTGACGGTGCAGGCCCAGGCCGGCGCGCCGGCCGGCACAGCGCCCGGCCGGGTCGTTTCGCTGAACCTCTGCACCGACCAGTTGGCGGCCTTGCTGTTGCCGCCGGGGCGCATCGCCGCCCTGTCGCACTTGGCCCGCGATCCCGAACTGTCCTATGTGGCCAGCCGCGTCGCCGGCATCCCGGTCACCCAGGGCGGAGCTGAGGAATTACTGGCCCTGAAGCCGGATCTGGTGCTGGCCGGCAGGTACACGGCGCAAGCGGCGGTGCGCATGGCGAAGGCCCACCATATCCCAGTAGTACAGGTGGGCCTGGTCGCGGATTTCGACGGAATCCGGGCCCAGGTGCGCACCGTGGCCGGCGCCCTGGGCGAATCGGCCAAGGGGGAGGCGTTGCTGGCCGACATGGATCGGCGGCTGGCGGCGGCGGCGCCTGCCGATGACCGGCGGCCCACCGCCCTGTCGCTGGCGCCCGGCGCCTTCACCTCCGGCGCCGGCACGCTGACCGCCGCCGTGATGCGGGCCGCCGGCCTGGTCAATTATCCCGAGGCCAAGGGCATGTCGGGTTATGGCTACCTGACGGTGGAGGGCATCGTGGCGGACCCGCCCGACCTGCTGGTCGCCAGCACCGGGGTCAAGGACCGTCCCTCCCTGTCCGGCGCCTTGATCGACCATCCCGCCCTGCGCCGCGTGCTGCCCGAAGGGCACCGGCCGCGACTGGCGGAGAACCTGCTGGGCTGCGGTGGCCCCTACACGGTGGAGGCGGTGGAGGCGCTGGCCCGTGCGCGCGGCCAGTGGCTGGCGCGCCACGATGGAGGGCGGCCATGATCCCGTGGTTCCGCCGCCATCCCCTGGCCGTGCTGCTGCCGCTGACGGCGCTGCTTTTCGTCGCCTCCCTTTCGCTGGGTGCCAGCGGGGTGTCGCTGGCGGGGGTGCTCGCCGACTGGCGGGCCCATGGGGAAGCGGGGGATGCCGGCGGCACCGCCTGGATCATCTTCACGGAAATCCGCCTGCCCCGCGCGTTGCTGGGCCTGCTGGTGGGCGGCGCGCTGGGCATGAGTGGCGCCGCCCTGCAGGGCATGCTGCGCAACCCGCTGGCGGAGCCCGCCGTCATCGGCGTGTCGCCCTGCGCCGCGCTGGGCGCCGTCATCGCCTTCTACAGTGGCTTCGCCAACAGCCTGGCGCTGGCCGTTCCCCTGGGCGGCATCGCCGGCGCCCTTATCGCTGTGGTCCTGCTGTTCGCGCTGGCTGGGCGCAGCGTTGGCGTGCTGACCCTGATCCTGGCCGGCATCGCCCTCAGCAGCTTCGCCGGGGCCGCCACCTCGCTGGCCCTGTCCCTGTCACCCAATCCCTACGCGTTGGCGGAGATCGTCTTCTGGATGATGGGGTCGCTGGCCGACCGCACGATGGACCAGGTGTATCTGGCCGCCCCCTTCATCGCCGTGGGCACCGCCCTGCTGCTGAGCGTGGGGCCGGCGCTGGACGCCCTGTCCCTGGGTGAGGACACGGCCCAGTCGCTGGGCTTCCCCGTGCGCCGGGTCGGTGCCCGGGTGGTGGTCGGCACGGCGCTGGCCGTGGGCGCGTCTGTCGCGGTCACCGGCGCCATCGGCTTCGTCGGCCTGGTGGTTCCCCATCTGATGCGCCCCCTGGTGAGCCACCAGCCGCGCCGCCTGCTGCTGCCTAGCTTCGCCGGGGGCGCCTGTCTGGTGCTGGCGGCCGACACCACCCTGCGCCTGGGCGGACCTGGGCCGGAGTTGAAGCTGGGTGTGGTCACGGCCCTGCTGGGCGCACCCTTCTTCCTGGGCCTGGTGCTGGCGACGCGCCGGATACTCGCATGAGAGAGGGGGGCATGACGACGCTGGAGGCAAGGGACATCCGCCTGACCTTGGATGGCCGGTCGGTGCTGGACGGCGTCTCGCTGCGTTTGCGCGCCGGCGAGGTCTGCGGCCTGATCGGTCCCAACGGGGCCGGCAAGTCCAGCCTGATGCGCATCCTCGCCGGCCTGCGACCGCCCGATGCCGGCGCGGTGACCCTGGACGGCCAGCCCCTGCCCTGCCCGCCGGACGCGGCGACCGCCCGCCGCCTGGCCTATCTGGCGCAGGACCGCGACATCCATTGGCCCCTGACGGTGGCGAACGTGGTGGCCCTGGGCCGCCTGCCCCACCGTGGCCCCTTCCGCGACAATGGCGCCGCCGACAGGGCGGCGGTGGAGCGGGCCTTGGCCGCCGCCGACTGCGCCCACCTGCGCGACCGGGTCGCCACCACGCTGTCGGGGGGCGAACGGGCGCGGGTGCTGTTGGCGCGCGTGCTGGCGGGGGAGCCGGACATCCTGCTGGCGGATGAGCCGGCGGCCAGCCTGGACCCCCTGCACCAGGTGCAGGTGATGGACCTGTTGCGCACCCTCGCCGGCGCTGGGGCAGCGGTGCTGGCGGTGCTGCACGACCTGAACGCGGCGGCCGGCTGGTGCGACCGGGTGGTGATGCTGCATGCTGGCCGGGTGGCGGCGGATGGTCCGCCGGCCGATGTGCTGGAACCCGGGCTGCTGCGCACCATTTATGGCGTGGACATCGCGCGCGGGACGGTCGATGGCCAGCCGGTTTTCGTGGCCCGCCAGTTTCCATGACCCGGCGATAGCGACTGTCACGAAGCGCGCTATGATGGGCCAGGATTTGCCAAGGGAGTTCAGGACGATGCGACAGGTGACGGTGGCGGCCACCCAGACGTGGTGCGACTGGAACAAGGGCGGCAACATCGACCGGGTGGAGGCGCTGGTGCGCCGCGCCGCCGGCGAGGGCGCCCAGATCATCCTGCCGCAGGAACTGTTCGAAACGCCGTATTTCTGCATCAACCAGAAGGCCGCGCACTTCGCCCACGCCGCTCCGGTGGAGGGGCACCCGGTACTGACCCGCTTCACCGCCCTGGCGCGCGAGCTCCAGGTCGTGCTGCCCACCAGTTTTTATGAGCGGGCGGGCAACGCCTATTTCAACTCCCTGGCCATGATCGACGCCGACGGCAGCATCCTGGGCATTTACCGCAAGAGCCACATCCCCGACGGCCCGGGTTATCAGGAGAAGTTCTACTTCAGCCCCGGCGACACCGGCTTCCAGGTCTATAAGACCCGCTACGCCACCATCGGCACCGCCATCTGCTGGGACCAATGGTTCCCCGAGGCCGCGCGGGTCATGGCCCTGCAGGGGGCGGAGATCCTGTTCTACCCCACCGCCATCGGCTCCGAACCCCAGGACCCGACGCTGGACAGCCGCGACCATTGGCAGCGGGTCATGCAGGGCCATGCCGGCGCCAACCTGGTGCCGCTGGTCGCCAGCAACCGCGTGGGGACTGAGACCGATGACGACCGGTCCATCACCTTCTACGGCTCCTCCTTCATCGCCGGACCCAAGGGCGAGAAGGTCGCGGAGGCGACTCGCGACGAGGAGACGGTGCTGACCGCCACCTTCGATTTGGACGAAATCGCGAAGGTGCGGTCGTCCTGGGGCGTGTTCCGCGACCGCCGGCCGGAGCTCTATGCGCCCCTGTTGACCCTGGATGGACGCACACGCAGGGGTTGACCGCCATTTCCAGCGCAAACGCCGCGTTAACCAACAAATAACGATGACAATTTTGTCATGCATCGGCCTCGGACGCCGCACCCGCGGATAAATCCTTTTGCCTTGGGCGATTCTGCGATAAATGAGGGGGCGGCAGTTGATAAATCGAGTCAAATACAAATGGGTGCTCAAAAGAGCTCTGTGACCGGTGCCCTTGCGTCCGCGTACTCACTTTCCAAGCGCGGCGAGGGGCCCAATCCTATTGATATCCATGTCGGCAATCGCTTGCGCTTGCGCCGTACTTTGCTGGGCCTGAGCCAGGAGATCCTGGGTGAGGCGGTGGGCATCACCTTCCAGCAGCTTCAGAAGTACGAGCGGGGCATGAATCGCATCAGCGCCAGCCGCCTGTTCAACCTTTCCCAGGTGCTGGGCGTGCCCGTCGGGTACTTCTTCGAAGACCTGCCGGCGACCGAGCAGGCCACGCGCATCGCGCTGGGCAGCGAGGAAGGCGAGACCATGGCCCGCCGTGAGACGCTGGAACTGGTGCGCGCCTATTACCGCGTGCCGGACGGCGCCGTGCGTCGCCGCGCCTTCGACCTGCTGAAGGCCCTGGGCGGCGACGTCCGTGAGGCCGAGGACGCCTAAGCGGGATGCGATCACCCGTGATCGCATCCCGCTCTTAACCTGTACATGATAGAGCGGATTTACACGATCAGGTGAGTTCACCTGATCGTGTTCCGCTCTAGGACCTGAAACTGTCAGGTACTTCAGGTATAGTGCCAGCCGCCGGACGGGGTCCCGTCCGGCGGTTGCCTTATGGCCCCTTCACGCGCCCAGCCCCCGTGCCTGCATGCCGCTGACGACCGAAGACATCATCCTGGACCATGGCTTCCCCGGCACCCGCCGGACGCTAACGGTCCATCGCTTCGGCCCCGTGGATGGCGGTGGAGCCGCACGCCCCAAGGCCTATATCCAGGCGGCGCTGCACGCCGACGAAATTCCCGGACTGCTGGTGGCCCAACACCTGCGACCCG
>NZ_BACU01000496.1 GCF_000333275.1 Azospirillum sp. B4
GCCCTTACCATCATCGGCGACACCGGCGGCGGCATCGGCACGCTGACCGGAACGGGTGGCGGCCAGGGCCTGCTGGAGAACACGGCCGGCAACGTGGTCTTCACCGCCGGTGACCTGCTGCTGAACGACCAGCTCCGCGTGTCGGGGAACACCGTTGCCAACACCGGCGCCAACCTCATCCTGTCCAGCACCATCAGCATCACCGGCACCTACGCCCAGGGTGGCGGCGCCCTGGTGCTGGGCACGGCCAGCAGCCTGGTGGTCAGCGGGGCCGCCACCATTAGTGGCGGCGGCGTGCAGCTGGCCGACCTGGCGTCCGTCGCCAACTATATGCAGGGCACGCTGGGCCATGACCTGGTCATCGGCGACACCGGTTCCGACTACAACGGCGCGTCCATCTCCAGCACCGTCACCGGCCTGTCCCTGGCCGGGGTCAACGTCAACGGGACCCTGCGCGCTCAGGTCATGGGCGACTATGTCGGCGCCAGCTACGCCAGCATCGGCAATGACGGCTCCCTGGCCGGCACCATCTATGTGGCCGCGACCGGCACGCTGGGCACCCTGGTGAACCAGAGCGCCGGTTCCGCCGACACGGTGGACCTCCACGGCACCATCGGCACGCTCGGCAACATCGGCACGCTGGGCTATGTCTTCGTGGAACAGGGCGGCACCCTGGGCGCCTTCAGCAACAGCGGCCTGGTCAGCGGCCTGGTCAGCGGCAGCAGCGCCACCTCCGTCAGCATCGCCGGTGCCCTGGGCACGCTCAGCAACACCGGCACGCTGGGCTACATCGCCGTGGACCAGGGCGGCAGCATCGGCATCTTCAGCAACACCAGCCTGATCACCGCCAACAACACCGCCCTCAGCATCGCCGGCACCATCGGCACGTTCAGCAACACCGGCACCATCAGCTCCAGCAACGGCATCGCCATTCAGCTGAACGGCGGCATCGGCAGCCTGTACAACGACGGCCTGATCAGCGGGCGCAGCGATGCCGTTTTCCTGGTGAACGGCGGCGCCATCGGCACCTTCACCAACGCGGGCTCCATCGCCGGCTTCACCGACCTTGAAGGCACCGTCGACACCCTGACCAACACGGGCACCTTCGGCCGGGGCCTGTATGTCGGAGGCAGCGGCCTGGTGGGGTCGCTGGTCAACAGCGGCCTGATCAGCGGCGCGCTGGCCGTGAACACCAACGCCACCCTGACCTATCTGTCGATCAGCGCCCTGGGCACGATCAGCAGCGGCTCCGCCGCGATCTCTAACCAAGGCCATGTCGGCACCCTGATCAACGCCGGCTTGATCAGCGGCGACATCGGCGTCTTCAGCGCCAGCCTCTCCACCTTGGTCAACGCCGGCACCATCACCGCCACCAGAATGGCCCTGGCCGGCAACTTCGGCATCATCAGCAACGCCGGCCTGATCCAGGCGGCGACCGCCGCCACCTTCACCAGCCCGGTGGCCGGCCTCGCCAACAGCGGCATCGTCGCCGGCGACATCGGCACCACCTTCGACCTCACCCTCACCGGCGGCAGCGGCACGACGGTGGGCACCTTCACCGGCCATGGCATCGCCACCGCCGGCACCATCGCCGTCTCCGGCGCCAACCTGGTGCTGGCCTCGGGCAACCTGGCCCTGAACGACCTGCTGTCCGCCGACACGGTGGTCAACAGCGGCGCCAACCTGACCCTCTCCCGCGACGTCGCCATCACCGGCGCCTACACCCAGGCGGCCGGCAACCTGACCATCAGCAGCCTGTCGGTCAGCGGGGCGGCCAGCATTACCGGTGGCACGGTGGTGGCCAGCGACGTCAGCGTCACCGGCAACTACCTGGCCGGCACCCTGGGCACCCTGGTGGCGGGCGGCGCCAACTCCAACTACGCCGGCGTCATCCTGGGCACCGACATCACCGGCCTGCGGGCCAGCCAGGACGTGGACAACCTGCTGTTGCTGGCCGCCAACGACTATGTCGGCGGCACTCTGGCCACCCTGACCAACAGCGGCAGCCTCAGCGCCAGCACCGCCGTCTACATCGCGGCCATGGGCAGCCTGGGCACCCTGCTGAACAGCGGCACGCTCGCGGGCGATATCCTCAACCTGTCCAGCCGGGACCTGGTGATCGCCGGCGGCACCGCCGGCGTGGTGGGCACGCTGACCGGCGGCACCATCGTCAACACCCTATCCAACGTCAGCTTCGTCGACGGGTCCCTGCTGCTGGCCGACGCCATCAACGCCGCCGGCCACACGTTGGTGAACAGCGGTGCCAGCCTGAGCATCGGCGGCACCGTCGCCGTCACCGGCAACTTCAGCCAGACCGGTGGCGGCCTGCTGGTGGACCTGTACGGCAGCCAGCTTACGGTTTCCGGCACCGTGGCCATGACCGGCGGCGACCTGACCATCACCGGCGCCAGCAACCTGGCCAACTACACCGTCGGTTCCGCCCTTTCCACCCTGGTGGCGGGCGCCGCCGGATCCAGCTACGACGGCCTGTCCATCGTCACCGACCTGACCGGGTTCCAGATCGGCAGCTCCATCGCCGGCAACGCCCTCGTGGCCGTGGCCTTCAGCGACTACATCGGCGGCACGCTGGGCACGCTGAACAACACCGGCACCCTCAGCGGTGTCGCGACCGGCCTCTACATCGCCGGCACCGGCAGCCTGGGTACCTTCACCAACACAGGCGCCGTCAACACCAGCGACCGCGCCGTGGCCATCAGCCCCTACGGCACCGCCGGCCGGCTGGATACCCTGGTCAATGAAAACGTCATCACCGGCCGCACCGGCATCTTCATCGGGTCGGGCGGCATCCTGGGTACCCTGGTCAACAGCGGCACCGTGAGCGGCACCGGCGTCGCAGCCATCGAGAACTTCGCCGGCAGCATAGGCCTGATCGACAACAGCGGCACCATCGCGTCCTCCTATCCCGTCTCGGCCCTGGCCAACAACTGGGGGGCGGTGATCGGCACGGTCTCGAACACCGGCATGCTGCAAGGCATGTACAACGGCGGGACGATCGGCCTGGTCAGCATCGGCACCACCGGCACTCTGCATGGATGGTTCCAGGGCCTGGGCAACGCCGGCACCTTGGCGGCCCTGATCAACGAGGGTGAAATCTCGGGCCCCATCGGCGTGCAGGTCGGCGGCAGCAACGGCAACGCCGGCGGCGGCAGCATGGGCACGCTGACCAACGCCGGGACCATCAGCGGCATCTCGCGCGGCATTTCCAACATGGTGAGTGGGGCGCTCAGCCCCACCATCGCCCGGGTGGACAACAGCGGCCTGATCAGCGCCAACGGCACCGCCCTTTTCAACGATGGCTCGATCGGCGCGCTGGGCACCATCGGCACCGTGGCCAACAGCGGCACCATCCAGGGCGCCTACGGCGTGGCCAACAACGGCGTCCTGCGCGCCCTGCTGAACACCGGCACCCTGGCCGGCGGCACGGCGGCCCTGGTCATCGGCACGCTGGGCACCCTGGGCTACTTCCAGAACAGCGGCCTGGTGGCGGGCGACATCGTCAACCTCAGCAGCCAGGACCTGACCATCAACAACACCGGTGCCACCGGCACCTTCACCGGTTATGTCGCGGGGACCCAGGGCACCATCACCAACACCGCCAGCAACCTGGTGCTGGCGTCCGGCGCCCTGCTGTTGAACGACGCCATCGACGTGGGCGGCCACACGGTGGTCAACACCGGTATCGGCCTGACCCTGGCCAGCAGTGTCAGCATCACCGGCAACTACAGCCAGACGGGCGGCACCCTGGTTCTGGCCAGCGGCGACCAGCTGGCGGTCAGCGGCACCGCCAACCTCAGCAGCGCCCATCTGACCCTGAGCGGCCAGACGGCGACCGGCAACTACCTGGCCGGCACCATCGGCACCGTGGTGGCCGCCAGCGGCGGGTCCGACTACGCCGGCACCTCGATCTATGCGGGCTACCAGGGCGTGGCCGGCGTCTCGGCCGGCGGCAACCTGATCGCCGTGGCGGTCAGCGACTACATCGGCGGCACCCTGGCGTCGGCCAGCAACAGCGACACCATCGTCGGCAGCCTGGCGCCCACCTTCCTGGTGGTGACCGGCAGCGGCAGCCTGGGCGCCTTCACCAACAGCGGCCGTTTGACCGGCGGCGACCACCAGGTGTGGGTGGCGGGCGTCATCGGCACGCTGAACAACACCGGCAGCCTCAGCGCCGGCTCCTCAGCCATCCACGTGGCCGCCGGCGCCAGCGTCAGCACCTTGCTGAACAGCGGTGTGATCAACGATGCCAACTATGCGCTGACGAACGACGGCACCATCGGCGCCCTGGCCAACAGCGGCACCATCGGCCTGATCGCCGTGAGCCAGACTGGCAGCATCGGCAGCTTCATCAACACCAGCGTCATCAGCGGCGGCGGCAGCGCCCTGCTGTACAACGCCGGCACCATCGGCGTCGTCCTCAACAGCGGCACCATCACTGGCGCCAGTGCCGCCCTGCGGGTGGCCGGCACGGGCAGCATCGGCAGCCTAGCCAACAGCGGCACCATCACTGGCGGCAACGGCCTGGTGATCGCCACCGGCGGTGTGATTGGCACGCTGGACAACAACGGCGGCACCATCGCCGGCACCAGCCTGGGCCTGGTCAACCACGGCAGCATCGGCAGTCTGGCCAACAGCGGCCGGATCAACGGGCTGATCAGCGACGGCACCCTGGGCACGCTGGACAACAGCGGCGGCATCGCCACCGTCAGCATCAGCGGCCGGGTCACCACCCTGTTGGACAGCGGCACCATCACCGGTGCCACCGCCCTTCACCTGGCGACGGGCGGCAGCATCGCCACCCTGTCGATCACCGCAGCCGGCCTGCTGTCCGGCTCCAGCATCGCCCTTCGCAACGAACAGGCCATCGGCACGCTGAACAACAGCGGCGCCATCCTGGTCACCGCCAGCGCCGGCACTGCCATCGGCAACAGCGGCACCATCGCCACCCTGGTCAACAGCGGCATCATCGCCGGCGGCACGCTGGGCGCCGGCATCGGCGGCGGCGGCATCCATCTGCTGTCCATCACCGACACCGGCCTGGTCAGCGGCGGCGGCGTTTCCAGCGGCATGAACTTCGGCGCCGCGATCAGCATCAGCGCCATGAACACCCTGGCCAACAGCGGCACCATCATCAGCGGCGCCATCGCCGTGGACGTGACCGGCACGCTGGACAGCCTGGGGAACGCGACCACCGGTCTGATCAGCGGCGGCAATACCGGCGTGGCCTACCGCCACGATATCGGCTCGCTCAGCAACGCCGGCACCATCACCGCCACCGGCGTGGCCCTCCTGGGTTATGGGACCCTGGGCACTGTGGACAACAGCGGCACCATCAGCGGCGGCCGGGGCGTGAGCGTCCAGGGCCTGTCCTTGCTCAGCAACAGCGGGCTGATCAGCGCCAACAGCATCGCCATCTATGCCAACAGCGGCATCGGCAGCCTGGTCAACACCGGCACCGTGCGGTCCAGCGGCCTCGCGCTCAGCGGCGCCTTCACCAGCATCGACAATGCCGGCCTGATCCAGGGCTCCATCGCCGCCCAGTTCACCAGCCAGGTGGCGGGCCTGAGCAACCGTGGCACCATCGCCGGCGACATCAGCGCCAATGCCGACCTCAGCATCACCGGCGGCAGCGGCACGACGGTGGGCACCTTCACCGGCTATGGCGCGAACACCATGGGCACCATCCTGGTCAGCGGCGCCAACCTGGTGTTCGCCGCCGGCAGCCTGCTGGTGAACGACACCCTGGCCGCCAGCACGGTGCGCAACGACGGCGCCAACCTGATCGTCAACACCACCGTGTCCGTGCTGGGGGCCTATAGCCAGACGGCGGGCACGCTGGATCTCGGCAGCGGTACGGGCCAGCTGGTGGTCAACGGTCCGGCCAGCATCACGGGCGGCACCGTGGGGGTCAGCCTGGACGGCGGCGCCAACTATACCGCCGGCACCCTGGGCACCCTGGTGGTGGGGGGCAGCGGGTCCAGCTACACCGGCGCTACCCTCGCCGGGACGGTGACGGGCCTGGCGGCGGTGGGCGCCACCGCCGGCAACAACCTGCTGCTGGCCATCACCAACGACTATATCGGCGGCACGCTCGCCACCCTGACCAACAGCGGGGCCGTCAGCTCCGCCACCGCCCTCTACATCGCGGCCGCCGGCAGCCTGGGTACCCTAGCCAACAGCGGCACGATGACAGGCAATGTCCGCAACCTGTCAGCCCATGACCTGGTGATTGCCGGCGGCATCGGCGGCACGGTGGGCACGCTGACCGGCGGCACCATCATCAACCGCCTGTCCAACCTGACCTTCACCTCCGGCTCCCTGCTGCTGGCCGACGCCATCGACGCCACCGGCCATACAGTGGTGAACACCGGCGCCAACCTGATCATCGGCGGCACCGTTGCCGTCACCGGCGACTATAGCCAGACCGGCGGTAGCCTGGTGCTGTCGCTCAGCGGCGGCAATCAGCTGTCGGTCAGCGGGGCCGCCGCCCTGACCGGCGGGATGGTGACCATCACCGGCGCCGACAATCTGGCCAACTACGCCGTGGGGGCGGCCCTGGCCACCCTGGTGTCCGGTGGGGCAGGGTCCAGCTATACCGTTTCCATCACCAACGATCTGACCGGCTTCGACCTCGGCAGCAGCATCGCCGGCAACGCCCTGCTGGCGGTGGCCTACAGCGACTACATCGGCGGCACCCTGGCCAGCTTGGCGAACACAGGCACCGTCAGCGCCGCCACCCCGCTCTACGTCGCCGCCAGCGGCAGCCTGGGCAGCTTCGCCAACAGCGGCGCCCTGGTGGGCGGTGTCTACGGCGCGCGCAACACCGGCACCATCGGCCTCTTCACCAACGCCGGCCTGGTCGGCGGCGGCACCTTGGGCGTCGTCAACACGGGTGTCATGGGCACCCTGCTGAACCAGGTCACCGGCACGGTGGCGGGCGCCGTCGCCAACCAGGGCGTCCTGGGCCTGCTGGCCAATGCCGGCCTGCTGCGGGACGGCGTGCTGAACACTGCCGCCCTGGACCGGCTGTCCAACACCGGCACGCTCACGGGTGTCACGGCCATCGCCAACAGCGGCGCCGGCAGCGTCGCCACCCTGTCCAACAGCGGCCTGATCCAGGCCAGCCTGGCGGGCCTGGTGAACAACGCCACCATCGGCCTGCTGGACAACAGCGGCACGCTGGCCGGCGTCACCGCTCTGGTGAACGCGACCGGCGGCGGCTTTGGCACCATCATCAACAGCGGCCTGATCCAGGGCGACATCCGCAACCTGTCGACCAACGGCCTGACCATCGGCGGCGGCACCGTGGCCGGCACGCTGGCCGGTGGCACCATCACCAGCACCCTGGCGAACGTCGCCTTCAACACCGGCACCTTGCTGCTGGCCGACGCCGTCAACGTCAGCGGCCACACCCTGGTCAACACCGGCGCCACCCTGCGCCTGTCCGGCACCGTCGCCGTCGCCGGCGACTACGGTCAGACTGGTGGCGTCCTGGCCCTGACCGCCGGCGGCAGCAGCCTGGTGGTCAGCGGTGCGGCCACCCTATCGAGCGGCAGCGTGCTGGCGGCCTATGACGCGACCGCCAACTACTTCGGCGGTTCCATCGCCACCCTGGTGTCGGCGGCGGGCGGCCTCAGCGTCTCGGCCTCCGTCTCCAACACCGTCACCGGGCTGGCCATGGCCACGCAGGTGTCGGGCACCGACCTGAGGGCCAGCATCGTCAACGACTATATCGGCGGCACCCTGGCCAGCCTGACCAACACCGCCACCCTGGGTGGCGCCACCGCCTTCTACGTGGCGGCGACGGGCAGCCTGGGCACCCTGGTCAACAACGGCACCCTGTCCGGCGGCGACAACGGTCTGGTCGTGGCCCAGGGCCGCGTGGACCAGGTCGCCAACACCGGCCTGATGGCGGGCGGCGTCTTCGCCGGCCTGCAGGTGGGCACGGGCGGGCTCATTGGCACGCTCAGCAACAGCGGCACCATCGGCAGCAGCGGCGCCATGATGGGCATGCGGGTGCAGGGCCGGCTGGACAGCCTGTCCAACAGCGGCTTGGTGACCGGGCGCTCGACGGCGCTGGCCCTCGGCGGCACCGTGGGCATCGTGACCAACAGTGGCACCATCAGCGCCCAGACCGTCGCCGTGTGGATGGGTCTCGGCACCCTGGGCAGCTTCAGCAACAGCGGCGTGCTGACCGGCGCGCGGCTGGTCCGTGTCGATGGGGTGGCCACGCAGGTCAGCAACAGCGGCACGCTGACGGGCGGCGCCCTGACCGCCTTCAAGATCGTCGGCACCCTGGGCACGCTGGCCAACAGCGGCCTGATCACCGCGGCCCACGGCGTGCTCGGCATCGAAAGTACCGGCGTGGTGGGCCTGCTGGCCAACAGCGGCACCATCGTCGGCGACATCGTCAACGACGGCGCCTGGGATCTGACCATCGCCGGCGGCGGCACCGTGGCCGGCACCTTCACGGGCGGCACCATCACCAACACCAACACCAACGTCGTGCTGGCCGGTGGCAGCCTGGCCTTCAACGACGCCGTCAACGTCACTGGCCACACCCTGGTGAACAGCGGCGCCAACGTCCTGCTGTCCAGCACCCTGACCATCACCGGCGCCTATAGCCAGACGGCCGGCACCCTGGCGCTGGCCGGCAACCAACTGGTCGTCAGCGCCGCCGCCACCCTCAGCGGCGGCACGGTCAGCACCAGTTTGGGGGCCGCGACCAACGTCAATTACCTGATGGGCGACATCCTGGGCACCCTGGTGGTCGGCGGCAGCGGCTCCAGCTACACCGGCGTCGTCACCCAGGTGGAGGTGGCGGGCCTGGGGGCCGGCGCCAGCGCCGTGACCATCGGCGCCAACACCGACCTGGTGGCCACCGTCTCCAACAACTACATCGGTGCGACCCTGTCCACCCTGGGCAACGCCGGCACCATCGTCGCCGTCACCGCCGTCTATGTCGGCACCACCGGCAGCGTCGGCAGCGTCAGCAATACCGGCATGCTGTCGGGCAGCGTGGTGGGCGTGACCAACAACGGCACGGTCGGCACCCTGACCAACAGCGGTACGGTCACCGGTTCCATCGCCGGCGTGGCCAATGCCGGCTCGGTCGGCAGCTTCAGTAATGATGGCTCCGTCGCCGGCAGCATAGCTGGTGTCAGCAACAGCGGCACCATCGGTACCTTGGGCAACCAGGGCACGGTGGCCGGCAGCATCACTGGCCTCGGCAACCAGGCAGGCGCCAGCATCGGCACCCTCAGCAACAGCGGCACCGTGTCCGGCCTGATGGCTCTGAACAATGCGGGCACCATCGATGTCCTCATCAACGATGGCGCATTGCTCGACGCCGGCGCCCCCACGGCCGCCGGCCTGTACAACACTGGCAACATCGCCACGGTGCTGAGCAGCGGCACCATCCTGGGGGCGACATACGGCGTCTATAACGCCGGCACCATCGGCACCCTGGCCAACAGCGGGCTGATCACGGCGCCGACGGCCATCTACAACGACACCGGCGCCGGCATCGGCCTGCTGGCCAACAGCGGCACCATCACCGGCAACATCCTGAACCTGTCGACCAACGACCTGACCATCACGGGTGGCAGCGGCACGGGGGTGGGCACGCTGACCGGTTATGCCGCAGGTCACCAGGGCACCATCAGCAACACCCTCAGCAACGTGGTGCTGGCCTCGGGCACGCTGCTGCTGAACGACGCCGTCGTCGTCACCGGCCACACCCTTGTGAACTCCGGCGCCTCGCTGCTCCTGGAAAGCCTGGTCAGCGTAACCGGCAACTACAGCCAGTCGGCCGGCACGCTGTCCCTGGATCCGGCCACCGGCGGCCTGGTGGTCAGCGGCAGCGCCGACCTGACCGGCGGCATGGTGGTGGCCCGCTACGACAGCGCCGGCAATTATCTGGCCGGGACGGAGACCCTTATGGCCGGCGGCGCCGGCTCTAGCTATACCGGCGTGACAGTGCAAGGCACGCTGACCGGCCTGGCCATCAGCCAGACCGTGTCCGGCGCCAACCTGCTGGCCGTCATTAGCAACGACTATATCGGCGGCAGCCTGGGCACGCTGGCCAACACCGGCACGCTCAGCGCCGCCACGGCGGTCTACATCGCCGCCAGCGGTACCTTGGGGACCTTGGCCAACAGCGGCACCATCGCCGGCAACATCCTGAACCTGTCCACCAACGCGTTCAGCATCACCGGTGGCACGGGCGGCATCGTGGGCCGCTTCACCGGCGGCACCATCACCAGCACCAACGCCGACGTGGTGCTAGCTCGCGGAGCCATCAGCCTGGGCGACGCCGTCAACGTCACCGGCCACACCCTGGGCAACCAGGGCGCCAACCTGACCCTGGCCGGCAACGTCGCCGTCACCGGCGCCTACAGCCAAACCGCCGGCACCCTGGACCTGGCGGGCCAGGTGCTGACGGTCAGCGGCAGCGCCGTCATCAGCGGCGGCACGGTCGCGGCCGGCCTGTCGTCCACCGCCAACCACATGGTGGGCGACGGTACCACCCTGGTGCAGGGCGGGGCGGGCTCCAACTACACCGGCGCCACCGTCACCTCCGGCCTGGCCGGTCTGGATGCCGTCGGCGGCGTCAGCGGCAGCAGCCTGTTGGCCATCGCCGGCAACGACTACATCGGCGCCGCCTACGGCACGCTGTCGGTCACCGGCACACTTGTTAACACGGCTGGGGCCAACACCGCCGGCGGCGCCACGGCGCTGTACATCGCCTCGACGGGTACCCTGGCGGCCCTGGCCAACAGCGGCCTGATCAGTGGCAACATCGTCAACCGTTCCAGCGCGGCTCTCCGTATCACCGGCGGCAGCGGGTCGACCATCGGCACGCTGGCGGGCGGGACCATCACCAGCACCGGGGCCGACGTGGTGCTGGCGTCCGGGAACCTGGCGCTCAGCGACGCCGTCAATGTCGGCGCCGGCACCCTGGTCAACAGCGGTGCCAACGTGCTGCTGACCGACATGGTCAGCGTGACGGGCAACTACAGCCAGATCGGCGGCACGCTGACGGCCGGTATCGGCGGCACCACGGCCGGTGAACTGCTGGTCAGCGGCAGCGCCAGCCTGACGGGCGGCACGGTGGCGGTCACGGCCCTGGACGGCGTGAACCTGATCGCGGGGCAGAGCTACACCATCGTCGAGGCCGGCGGCGGCCTGTCCGCCACCGGCCTGACGGCGTCGGCCACCGGCTTCAGCGCCACCCTGGGCACCAGCCCGGCCGGTGCCGCCACCGACCTTATC
>NZ_BACU01000495.1 GCF_000333275.1 Azospirillum sp. B4
CGCGGGCTGATCACCGGCAGCGGCCAAGCCGTCACCATCCGCAGCAACGCCACCCTCGGCCTGCTGATCAACAGCGCCGTCATCGCCGGCACCATCCTGAACCAGTCCGCCCGCGACCTTTCCATCCAGGGCGGCGACACGGTCACCGGCACCTTCAGCGGAGGCCTGATCGCCAACACCGCCAGCGACCTGGTCTTCACCTCCGGCCGCTTGCTGCTGAACGACGCCGTCGACGTCACCGGCCACACGCTGCGGAACACCGGCGCCACCGTCACCCTGACCGACACCATCGCCGTCACCGGCGCCTACACCCAGGCCAGCGGCGGCAAGCTGGTGGTGGGCACCACCGGCCAGCTTGCCGTCTCGGGCCTCGCCACCGTGGCCGGCACCGTCCAGGCGGGCCTGGCCACCGACAACTTCACCATCGGCCAGGTCTCCACCCTGGTGTCCGGCGCCGGCGGGTCCGACTATGGCGCCGCCGCCGTCGTGGGCGTCGGCGGCATGAACGTGACCGGCAGCGTGGCGGGTGACAGCCTGCTGGCCCTGCACAGCAACTACTACGTGGGTGGCACCTGGGGTACCCTGGTCAACACCGGCAGCATCACCGGCGCCTCGGCCCTGTACATCGCCAGCGGCGGCAGCCTGGGCACCCTGGTCAACGCCGGGGTCATCGACGGCGGCGTCATCAACGACAGCGCCCGGGATCTGACCATCGCGGGGCAGGGCGGTACCCTCGGCCGCTTCATCAACGGCAGCATCGTCAACACGAACGCCGACGTGGTGTTCGCCTCCGGCCGCTTCGGCATCAGCGACGCCATCGCCGTGGGCAGCCACACGGTGCTCAACAGCGCCGCCAGCCTGGCGCTGGAAAGCCTGGTCACCATCACCGGCAATTACGCCCAGGCCGGCGGCACCCTGGCGGTGACGCTAGGCACCAGCGGCCTGCAGGTCAGCGGCGACGCCACCCTGGCGGGCGGCACCGTGGCCGTCAGCCCGTACACGTCCAGCAACTACCTGGCCGGTAGCGTCACCGGCACCCTGGTCCATGCCGATGGCACGCTCAGCGTCGGCGCCGTGACCCTGGATTCCGGGCTGCTGTGGACGCGCAACACCGTCGTCGGCAACGACCTGGTGAACATCGCCCTGGGCGACTACATCGGCGGCACCCTGGCCAGCCTGGAGAACACGCTGACCATCAGCGGCGGCTCCATGGCCTTTTATGAGGCCAGCGTCGGCAGCATCGGCACCTTCACCAACAGCGGTGCGCTGGCCGCCAACGGCACCCACGCCGGCAACGTGGCCGTGGCGGTATGGGGGCGCATCGACACACTGCACCAACGCCGGCCTGATC
>NZ_BACU01000494.1 GCF_000333275.1 Azospirillum sp. B4
GGAGATGTTGGAGGCGATCTCCGTCGTGCCGACGGCGGCCTGCTGAACGTTGCTGGCGATTTCCCGCGTGGCCGCACCCTGTTCCTCCACTGCCGAGGCGATGGTGCTGGCGATCTCGTTGATGCGGACGATGGTGCTGGCGATGCTGGTGATGGAGGTGGCGGCATCGCCGGTGGCGGATTGGATGGCGGAAATCTGGGCGGAGATTTCCTCGGTCGCCTTGGCGGTCTGGTTGGCCAGGCTTTTGACCTCCGACGCCACGACGGCGAAGCCCTTGCCGGCGTCACCCGCCCGGGCGGCCTCGATGGTGGCGTTCAGGGCCAGCAGGTTGGTCTGGCCGGCGATGGTGGAGATCAGGGTCATGACCTCGCCGATGCGGTTGGCGGCCTGGACCAGGAACTCGACCTTGGCCTGGGTGCGGCTGGCTTCCTCGACCGCTTCGCCGGCGATGGCGGTGGAGCGGGTGACTTGCTGGCCGATCTCGTTGATGGAGGCGGTCAGCTGCTCGGCGGCGGCGGCCACGGTGTGCACGCTTTGCGAGGCTTCTTCCACCGCGCTGGCGGCGGAGGTCACCTGGCGGGTGGTCTGCTCGGCCGTGGCGGACAGGCTCTGGGCGGCCTGCTGCATTTCGGCGGAGGAGGAGGTGACGCCGTTGACCACGCCCATGATGGTGCGCTCGAAATCGCCGGCCAGGCGTTCCATGGCCTGGCGCTTCTCCGCCTCGGCGCGGGTCTTGGCCTCGGCCTGCTCGGCCTCCAGCCGGCGGACGGCCAGGGCGTTGTCCTTGAAGATCAGCAGGGCCTTGGCCAGGGCGCCCACCTCATCCCGGCGGTCGGCGCCATGCACCTCGGTCTCCAGCCGGCCGTCGGCGATGGCGCTCATGGCGCCGGTGACCTGGCCGATGGGACGGACGGTCAGGAAGATGACGATGGCCGCCATCAGGCCGAAGCTGCTGACCAGGCCGGTCCCGGCCAGGGTCATCAGGGTGTTGTCGACGGTGTCGGTCAGAACGTCGGTGTCCACCTTGGCCTTGTCCATGGTGGCAGTGTTGGTGTCCACCCGCTTCTGCAGGGCGTCCAGCATGGCGACGCGGGCGTCACGGGCGGTGCCCATGGAGATCTTGGTGGCGGTGGCGTCGTCGTTGCGCCGGGCGGCCTCGACGGACGGCTCGTTGGCGGCGATGTAGGCCTCCAGCAATTGCTTCAGGTTCTCGTTGGTGGCGCGCCGCTCCGGCGTGTCCGCCAGGCTGATCAGCTTGTCCATGTTGGCCTGGGCCTTGGCGATCTTCTCACGGTACGTCTTCTCGAACTTGGGGGCGTCGGCATCCACCAGGATCATGTTCTTGGCGTCCACGGTGGCGCCGTTCACCAGGCCCTGCGTCTGCAGCGCCAGCGCCAGACGGGTGGCGTCAACCTCGATGACATGGTTGATGGCGTCGTTCAGCTGGTTCATACCCCGGTTGGCCATGATGACAATGCCCACGGCCACGACGGCGATCAGGCCCAGGGGAATGGCCAGCTTCACGACAAGCTTCAGATTAGCGAACCAGCGGATCATCGATCTCTCCAATCAAGCGGCGGATAGGACATCCGGACTGCGACACCTTGCCGCAATCTGCTTAATGGGGGATTAACGATGCGCCCCAGTCCCAAGTAATGTCGTGGGGGTGTGTCCATATCTTTCGTATAGAGTTCATTCTCCGACCAAACGACCAAGGACTCATTGCGGACTCTAAGTACTCGATCGACCAAAGAGGATAGGGATGTGATCGGTCATTTGGGAATGAGAGCGATAATCAACCGAAGGTGCGGCGAAAATTGGAAACTTGCTTTAATTAGAGCGTGATGATTTTAGGTTCGCACATACCCTGCATGGGCGAGGTAGTTTGAACACTCTGCGGGAGTGACGGTTTGGAGAGTTTTGCCGATGGCGGCACAGAGGCCATCGGCAGATCGCTCTTGAGCTTGACGCAGATGATGCTTGAGTTTGGCGAAGAACTGCTCGATGGGGTTCAGGTCGGGTGAGTATTTTGGAAGGAAGATCACCCTGGCCCCGGCCGCCCGTATGGCGTCCCGGACGGCCTTGCCTTTATGTGAGCCGAGATTGTCCATGATGACGATGTCGTTGGGCTTCAATGTCGGGACAAGGACCTGCTCGGTATAGATCCTGAAGCGCTCGCCGTTGATCGGCCCCTTGATCAGCCACGGCGCATCCACGCGATCTTGGCGCAGGGCGGCGATGAAGGTCATGGTATTCCAATGGCCGAAGGGGGCCGGACCAGGTAACCGTTGCCCACGCGGGGCCCAGCCTCGCAACGGCGCCATGTTAGTCTTGGTCCACGTCTCGTCGATGAACACCAATCGAGACGGGTCGATCCCCGGTCGCAGTCTCAGCCATCGCTCACGGTGGCGGGCGATGTCCGGCCGGCTTCTTTCCGTGGCGACCAACGTCTTTTTTTATAACTCAGTTTCTCAGCATGCACGAACTCCCAGACCGAGCGGTAGTCCACCTTCAAATTCCGGTCCGCCAGCTCGCGGACAAGACCACGTAAGGTGAACGGGCCGCTGGCGCAGCGCGTCAGCAGCCAGTCCCGGTGCTCCCCGGAGATCGCCTTCGGCTTATGCCCTCCCATCTGACCAGGAGCCACGCTGCCGGTTACCGCCTCGCGCTCCAGCCATTTGATCGCCGTGCTCACCGCAACGCCAAACCGCTTCGCGGCCTGATGGCGTGACAGGCCATCAAGCTTAACCGCGTCAACAACGCGCTGACGAAGATCCATCGAGTACGGACGACCCATCGTTCCCGGCCCCATATAAATCAAACCGGTAACCTTGAATCACATTCCAAGCTCGTTGGGAATCCAATCCTGAATCAGCCTTATTTCATCCCGCTCTAATCGCTCCGGGGGCCTGGAAACGCCAAGGGCGCGGCAGGGGAGGCCCGCCGCGCCCTTGGCGCCAAACTCCAGGATGGGTGACGGACCGGTCAGACGGTGAAGCTCTCACCGCAGCCGCAGCGGCCCTTCTCGTTCGGATTGGTGAAGACGAAGCCCGACTGGAACTTGTCCTCCTTGTAGTCCATCTCCGTGCCCAGCAGGAACATGGTGGAGGCGGGGTCCAGCAGCAGGGTCACGCCCTTCTCCTCCACCACTTCCTCGAACGGCTTCTTGGCGTCGGCATACTCGACGAAGTAGCTGAGGCCGGAGCAGCCGCGCGCCTTCACGCCGACGCGCAGGCCCACGGCCGGCGTCTCACGCTGGGCCATGATCTCCTTCACGCGGGTCGCGGCGGCGTCGGTCAGGCTCATCGCTTTAGGGCGTTCCATGCGGCTCATGATTCAGATCTCCCCACGTCAGAACATGTTGAGGGCGACGCGCGCCTCGTCGGACATCAGGCTGGGGTTCCAGGCCGGTTCCCACACCAGGTTCACGGTCACGTCCTTGACCCCGGGCACCCCGCCGACGACGCCCTGCACCTGGCCCGGCATCTCGCCCGCCACCGGGCAGCCCGGGGCGGTCAGGGTCATGTCGATCTCGACCTGGCCTTCCGCGTCGACGTCGCAGCGGTAGATCAGGCCCAGTTCATAAATGTCGACCGGGATTTCCGGATCGTACACCGTCTTCAGCGCCTCGGTGATGCGGTCGGCCAGGGGCGCGTCGGCGGGCAGCCTGTCCTCCTCCGCGATGGTGGCCGGGGCCTGCAGGGTAACATCCGGTGCGATGGGCCGTTCGGTGGCGGACATCTCGCTTACTCCGTCGTCGTCTTTTCGTCGCCGCTGAGGGCGGCGTGCATGGTGTGCCAGGCCAGGGTCGCGCACTTCACGCGCATGGGGAATTCCCGCACGCCCGCCAGGACGTCCAGGCGTTCCACCGCCTCCGGGTCCAGGGGCCCGTGGTCGGTATGCTCATGGTCGTCCTTGGTGCACATGTCGTGGAAGTGGCCGAACAGGGCCTCGGCCTCCGCTTCCGTCTTGCCCTTCAGCGTCTCCGTCATCAGCGAGGCGCTGGCCTGGCTGATGGCGCAGCCGCGGCCGTCGAAATGCGCCTCGATGACCCGGCCGTCCGGCCCGATCATCAGATAGATGTTGATCTTGTCGCCGCACAGCGGGTTCTCGCCCCGGGCCATGCGGTTGAAGGCCTCCGGCTTGCCGAAGTTCCGGGGATGCTTGCCGTGGTCCAGGATCACTTCCTGGTACAGGTCGCGCAGATCGTCGAACATCAGTTGAAGAACTCCCTCACCGCGCGCACGGCGTCCACCAGGGCGTCGGCCTCGGCCTCGGTGTTGTACAGGGCGAAGCTGGCACGCGCCGTGGCGCCCACGCCGAAACGGTCCATCAGCGGCTCGGCGCAATGCCGGCCCACCCGCACCGCCACGCCGGCCCGGTCCACCAGGGTGCCGATGTCGTGCGGGTGCACGCCCTCGATGGTGAAGGACAGGATGGCGGCCTTGGTGGGCGAGGTGCCGATGAGGCGCAGACCGTCGATGGCCCGCAGCTTCTCCGTGGCATAGGCCAGCAGGCGCTGCTCATGGGCATGGATGGCGCCCATGCCCAGGGCCGTGACATAGTCGATGGCGGCGCCGAAACCGATGCCCTCCACGATGGGCGGCGTCCCGGCCTCGAACCGGTGCGGCACCTCGCGGAAGGTGGTCTCCTCAAACGTCACCGTCTGGATCATGTCGCCGCCACCCTGATAGGGGGGCATGGACTCCAGGATGTCGGCCTTGCCGTACAGCACGCCGAAGCCGGTGGGCCCGTACAGCTTGTGCCCGGTCATGATGTAGAAGTCGGCGTCGATGGCCTGCACGTCCACCGGCATGTGCACCGCCGCCTGGCTGCCGTCGAACAGCACCTTGGCGCCGGCCGCGTGGGCCATGCGCGCGATCTCCGCCGCCGGCGTCACCGTGCCCAGCACGTTGCTGCCATGGGTGATGGACACCAGCTTGACCTTGGGGCTTTTCAGCAGGTCGGCCAGGGCGTCCAGGTCCAGCGTGCCGTCGTCCAGCACCGGTGCCACCTTGATGACGATGCCGGTGCGGCCGCGCAGCAGCTGCCAGGGCACGATGTTGGCGTGATGCTCCATCACGCTCAGGATGATCTCGTCACCCGCCTTCAGGTGCGTCCCGCCCCAACTGCTGGCCACCAGGTTGAAGGCCTCGGTGGCGCTGCGGGTGAACACGATGGTGTCGGGTGAAGGGGCGTTCAGGAACGTGGCCGTCTTGACCCGCGTCGCCTCATACAGGGTGGTCGCCACTTGGGACAGGTAGTGCACGCCGCGATGGACGTTGCTGTAGTCGTGCGCCATGAAATTGGCCATGGCGTCGATTACGGCGCGGGGCTTCTGTGCGCTGGCGGCATTGTCCAGATAGACCAGCGGCTTGCCCGGACGGCCCGGCTTCTCATGCACCAGGCGCGTCAGGATGGGGAAGTCCTGGCGGATCTTCTCCACGTCATACGGGGCGTTGGTTAAGCGGGTGTCCATGAGGTCACTCCTCTACCGCCGCATCCACGGCGTCGACAGTGATGCCCGTCAGACGTCCGATACGGTCCTGGATGCGGGCCGTCGCATAGGCGCGCAGGGCCGCGTCGCCGATCTCTCCCGCCACCTCGTCCAGGAAGGCGGCGATCAGCAGGGCACGGGCGGTGTCGGCCGGGATGCCCCGGGCGCGCAGGTAGAACAGCGCCTCCTCATCCAGCTCGCCCGCCGTGGCGCCGTGGCTGCACTTCACGTCGTCGGCGTAGATCTCCAGCTCCGGCTTGGCGTCGATCTCGGCGGTGTCGGACAGCAGCAGGGCGCGGTTCAACTGGTGGCCGTCCGTCTTCTGCGCGTCGGGCCGCACGATGATCTTGCCCTGGAACACGGCCTTGCCCCGCCCGTCGATGACGCCCTTCACCACCTCGCGGCTGGTGCAGTTGGGCGACACATGGTCGATCAGGCTGGTGAAGTCGGCATGCCGGCTGCCGTCCACGCCATAGGCGCCTGAAACGCGGGTGCTGGCGCCCGACCCTTCCAGGCGCACCTGGACGTCGGTGCGGGCCAGGCGGCCGCCGGTGGTCAGGATGAAGGTCTCATAGGTCGCGGATGCCGCCACCGTGGCGGTGACGCTGGCCAGGTGCAGGGCCGTCTCCGCCTCCTCCTGGAACTTGGCGTGGCGCAGGGTGGCGCCCTCAGCGACGCGAACGCCGCTGACGATGTTGGCGAAGGTGGCGCCGCCACCCCGGGCCACGTGATGCTCGGCCACCGTGACCTCAGCGCCCGCCGCCACGTCGATCAGTAGGCGGGGGTGCCAGGTGCCGTCGGCGGCGGCGGCGACGAAGACGATCTCCACCGGCTGGGCCAGCGTCACGCCCTCACCCACGGTCAGCACCGCGCCCTCGGCCAGGAAGGCGCCGTTCAGGCCGACCAGGCCGCCCGACTGGCCACGGCCGGGGTTGGGACCGACGCGCAGGCCGGTGTCGGCCTTGGGCGCCGGAAAGCGCTCCAGCACCTCCGCCGCCGTGGCGGGGGAGGACTCGATCAGGTCGCGCAGGCTGTCCAGGGTCACGCCCCGGGGCAGGGTGCCCACGGCGGACAGGGCGGCGTTGAACACACCATCCACGAACACCAGGCGGTGGGTCTTGCCCGGCGCCACGCTGGGCAATTCGATGTCAGTGTTGGCGGCGGTGGTTTGCGCGGGCGCCAGGCTGACGCCCGCCAGGTCGCGCAGGTTGGTGTACTTCCAGCCCTCAACCTTGGGCGTCGGCACACCGTCCGACAGGAAGCGGGCATAGCCATCGGCGCGCAGCCGGTCCAGGCCGGCGGCACCGGCACCGGGCAGGCCGGGGCTCAGGGTTTCGTACAAATCTTTCAGGGTGGCGATGGCGGCCATGGAACGCACCCCTCAGGCGGCTTCGGGTGAGCCGAATTCGGCGTAGCCCTTGGCTTCCAGCTCTAGCGCCAGCTCCTTGCCGCCGCTGCGCACGATCTTGCCGTAGGCCAGGACGTGCACATGATCGGGCACGATGTAGCTCAGCAGGCGCTGGTAGTGGGTGATGACCAGCATGGAGCGTTCGGCGCTGCGCAGGCTGTTCACACCATCGGCCACCAGCTTCAAGGCGTCGATGTCCAGGCCGCTGTCGGTTTCGTCCAGGATGGCGAAGCTGGGCTCCAGCATGGCCATCTGCAGGATGTCGTTACGCTTCTTCTCACCACCCGAGAAGCCGACGTTGACGGCGCGCTTGATCATGTCGTCGTTCATGTTCAAGGCCTTGGCCTTGGCGCGGATCAGCTTCAGGAACTGCATGGCGTCCAGCTCGGGCAGGCCCTTGTGCTTGCGCACGGCGTTCAGCGCCGTCTTCAGGAAGGTGGTGTTGGATACGCCGGGGATTTCCACCGGGTACTGGAAGGCCAGGAACACGCCCTCCGCCGCCCGCTCCTCGGCCTCCATGGCCAGCAGGTCCTTGCCCTGGAAGGTCACGGAACCTTCGGTCACCTCATAACCGTCGCGGCCGGACAGCACATAGGACAGCGTGCTCTTGCCGGAGCCGTTGGGACCCATGATGGCGTGCACCTCGCCCGGGTTGATGGTCAGGTTGATCCCCTTCAGGATTTCCTTGCCGTCGACGGTGGCGTGCAGGTTCTTGATTTCCAGCATCGTGTACTTCCTTGAAACCGAATTTCGTAACGGGCAGGGGCGAGGATTGCGGCCTCAGCCCACGCTGCCTTCCAGGCTGATGGCGACCAGCTTCTGCGCCTCGACCGCGAACTCCATGGGCAGTTCCTTCAGGACCTCCCGGCAGAAGCCGTTGACGATCAGGCCCACGGCGTCCTCTTCCGACAGGCCGCGGGCGCGGCAGTAGAACAGCTGGTCCTCGCTGATCTTGGCGGTGGTGGCCTCATGCTCTACCCGGGCGGTGCGGTTGCGGCTCTCGATGTAGGGCACCGTGTGGGCGCCGCACTTGTCGCCGATCAGCAGGCTGTCGCACTGGGTGTAGTTCCGCGCACCTTCCGCCTTGGGCAGGATGCGCACCAGGCCGCGATAGGTGCTCTGCGCCTTGCCGGCGGAGATGCCCTTGGCCACGATGGTCGACCGGGTGTTCTTCCCGATGTGGATCATCTTCGTGCCGGTATCGGCCTGCTGGTAGTTGTTGGTGATGGCGACGGAGTAGAACTCGCCCACCGAATTGTCGCCCTGCAGGATGCAGCTGGGGTACTTCCAGGTGATGGCGGACCCCGTCTCCACCTGCGTCCAGCTGATCTTGGAGTTCCTGCCCCGGCAGGCGCCGCGCTTGGTCACGAAGTTGTAGATGCCGCCCTTGCCGTTCTCATCGCCTGGGTACCAGTTCTGGACGGTGGAATACTTGATGGTGGCGTCATCCAGGGCGACCAGCTCCACCACGGCGGCGTGCAGCTGGTTCTCATCGCGCATGGGGGCGGTGCAGCCCTCCAGGTAGCTGACGTAGCTGCCCTCGTCGGCGATGATCAGCGTGCGCTCGAACTGCCCGGTGTTGGACGCGTTGATGCGGAAGTAGGTCGACAGCTCCATGGGGCAGCGCACGCCCTTGGGGATGTAGACGAAGGAGCCGTCGGTGAACACCGCGCAGTTCAGCGTGGCGTAGTAGTTGTCGGAATAGGGCACGACGGAGCCCAGGTACTTGCGCACCAGCTCCGGATGCTCGCGGATCGCTTCGGAGATGGAGCAGAAGATGATGCCCTTCTCCTCCAGCTTCTTCTTGAAGGTGGTGGCGACCGACACGCTGTCGAACACGGCGTCCACGGCCACGGCCGGCATGTCGCCCGCACCCTCGACGCCCGCCAGGATGGCCTGTTCCTTCAGGGGGATGCCCAGCTTCTCATAGGTCGCCAGCAGCTCGGGATCGACCTCGTCCAGGGACTTGGGCTTATCCTTGGCGGCCTTGGGTGCCGCGTAATAATGGCTGTCCTGGTAGTCGATCTTGGGGAAATCGACCATGGCCCAGGTCGGCTCCTCCATCGTCAGCCAGTGGCGATAGGCCTGCAGGCGCCATTCCAGCAGCCACTCCGGCTCCCCCTTCTTGGCGGAGATGAAGCGGACGATGTCCTCGTTCAGGCCCTTGGGCGCCAGGTCGGACTCGATCTCGGTCGTGAAGCCATACTTGTACTTCTGCTCCGTGACGGCGCGGACCTGTTCGACGGTCTGTTCGGTGGCGGCCATAGTCTCGCTCTTCCTCGAATTCAAATAGCGTCGGCGGCGGCCGGCAGGGCCGGCGCCGCTTTGGGGGGCATCACGGGGTCGGCGAACATCGGCCGGGCCATGTCGGCCAGGCTGACGCCCTCCAAGGCGCCGCGCACGGCGCGGTTCACCCGGTCCCAGTTGCCCTTGCGCGGGCACAGGCTTTCCACCCCGCATGCGCCGGCCGAACCCTCGACACAGTCGGTCAGGGCAATGGGGCCGTCGATGGCGGCGATGATCTGCGCCACGTTGATGGCCTCTGGCGGGCGGGCCAGGCGGTAACCGCCGGTGGCCCCCCGGTGCGAGGCCATCAGCCCGTCGCGGGCCAGCAGCTTCAGGATCTTGGACACCGTGGGCGCCGGCAGGCCGGTACGCTCCGCCAGCGAGGTGGCGGTATGCGACCCGCCCTCGCCATGCATCATCGCGGTCATCACCACGACGGCGTAGTCGGTCAATTTGCTCAGCCGGATCAAGTGCCTGTCACCTTAGCTGCGGATCGCCACCCGGGGGATGTGCGGGCCCCCTTGGTGGCTGAATGGTTCAGTCCGCCAATCCGGACTAAATCAGTACCCTTTAAGTAACCACTCCCCTTTCCATGTCAAGCGGTGATGCGGCGCGGCATATGACACGCCCGTGTGGGCGGGTTGCAGCAAATGCGTGTCGCATTCCGGGTTACCCCGCCGGCGGCAAATCAAGGGCGCGGCCGGATGGTTGTTAACCCGGTATGACCAGGGCGGGTAGCCGCTGCTGTGCGGCATGAGCGATCGCCGTTTGACCCCCCGCGGCCAAGGGCGCACGCTTTGTTTCAGGAGGCGGGCGCACCAGCCCGCGCTTGAACCGAACGAAACCCCCTGCATGGTGGGACGTCCGGAAACACGGTCGGATCTATCGCGGCAAAGCGGCCGCCCTAGATGCGGTTTCGAGGCTTTTGCCCATCCGACTGAGAAAAAACGGCGGACCAGGATGGATGCCCCCAGGGGCCCAAACCTGATCCGCCGTTTTTAATTTGTGGGGTTTGTTCTTTTTGGTGCGCCTCAAGCGCCGGCGGGGCATCCGCCCTTCCCCCCCAATTGGATCGCGGTCATCGGCATGAGGAGGCCTCATGCCGATGTGGGGCGCGACCGCGTCCGCCGGAGCGTTTTGGGGAGCGAAGCGGACTGAAACGCGAGGAATAGCCAAGCCAGCGGATGCTGGCGCCCGGCGATTGAGGGAACCTGCATACGCTTACCCCAGCTTCAATCCCGCATCCCAGTAGGGGTTGGGGCCGAAGCGGTCGGCCAGGAAGTCGACGAAGACGCGCACCTTGGATGACAGGTGGCGGTTGGCCGGGAAGACGGCGTTGATGGCGCTGCGCGTCACCGCCCATTCCTGCAGGATGGGCACCACCCGGCCCTCCGCCAGGGCCTTGCCGCAGATGAAGGTGGGCAGGGCCACGATGCCCACGCCGGCGCAGGCGGCCTCCAACAGCACGTCGCCATTGTTGGCGCGCAGCCGCGCGTTGACCTTCACCAGCCGGGTGGCGGCGTCCGGGTCATGGTTGCCGCCGCGCGCCGCTCCCGGCGTCAGCGGCGTGGTGCGGAACGGCCACTGCGCCCCCTGCGGGATGTTGGTGTAGATCAGGCAGTCGTGCTGGGCCAAATCCTCCGGCGCGCGGGGGACGCCGCGCCGGGTCAGGTAGGCCGGGCTGGCGGCGTGCACCAGCCGGGCGGGGCAGATGCGCTTGGCCACCAGGGAACTGTCCTTCAGCTGCCCGATGCGCACCGCCACGTCGTAGCCTTCATCCACCAGGTCGACGAAGCGGTCGTTCAGGTCCATCTCCACCTCGATGTCGGGGAAGGCGGACAGGAAGTCGGCGATGGCCGGCCCCAGGTGCTGCATGCCGAAGCTCATGGGGGCGGCCACCTTCAGCAGCCCGCGCGGCGCCGCGTGCAGACTGGCGACGGAGCGGTCGGCGTCGTCCACGTCGGCCAGGATCTGCTGCACGCGGGCCAGGTAGGTCTCCCCCGCCTCGGTCAGGCTGATGCGCCGCGTGGTGCGGTTCAGCAGGCGGGCGCCCAGCCGCGCCTCCAGGTCCGTCATGCGCCGGCTGGCGGCGGAACGGGACAGGCCCAGCTTGGCCGCCGCCACGGTGAAGCTGCGGGTTTCCGCCACGCGGGCGAACAGGGCCATGTCGTCCAGCCGGTCCATGGTGATCCTCGCGGGTTGTGCCGGAATTGTTGCGGGGGGCGGAACAATTTTATGCCCAGTCGCCTGATTATCGGCAACCAGGAACACGGGTATGGTTCCTTCATCGCAACACCGGGCGCTGCACCCCGCACCAACGCCGGCTGAACCCTTTCTTTGATGGAGATGGCAATGGCCAAGGTTCTCGTCCTCTACTACAGCAGCTACGGCCATATCGAGACGATGGCCAAGGCGGTGGCCGAGGGGGCGAAGTCCGTGCCCGGCACCGAGGTGGTGGTGAAGCGCGTGCCGGAGCTGGTGCCGGCCGAGGTGGCGCAGAAGGCCGGCATCAAGTTGGATCAGGAGGCGCCGATCGCCACGGTGGATGAATTGCCGCAGTACGACGCCATCATCTTCGGCACCCCCACCCGCTTCGGCATGATGGCCTCGCAGATGCGCAACTTCCTGGACCAGACGGGCGGCCTCTGGTTCAAGGGTGCCTTGATCGGCAAGGTGGGCAGCGTCTTCGTCTCCTCCGCCACCCAGCATGGCGGCCAGGAAAGCACCATCCTGTCCTTCCACACCACGCTGCTGCACCAGGGCATGGTGGTGGTGGGCCTGCCCTACAGCTTCCAGGGCCAGACCGACAACTCCCAGGTGACTGGCGGCAGCCCCTATGGCGCTACCACCATCGCCAACGGCGACGGGTCGCGCCAGCCCAGCGAGAATGAACTGGCCGGCGCCCGCTTCCAGGGCGCCCACGTGGCACAGATCGCCGCCAAGCTGGCTGTTTAATAGGTTCCCTCGATTCAGGACTGCTTCAGCGGTCCAAAATCTCCGGGCTGCATCCCGACGTCCAACGACGGGCCGTCCCCTCACCGGGGGCGGCCCGTTCGCGTTGGGGTGCTGCGGTTCCGGCGCCGCCGTCTCATATCCTGGCCCGACTGTCCTGTGACTGAAGGGGTTCGGGGGATGCTGACGGGGATTGCGCGCGCCCAGGTGGCGGTGGCGGGGATCATCGGCGCGCTGGCGGTGGCGGCCGGCGCCTATGCGGTGCACGGCCTTGGCGCCGTGCGTGACGCCCACGCCGTGGGCCTGTGGCAGACGGCCAGCCAGTACCAGTTGATGCATGCCGCCGCCGTGGTGGCGGTGGCCCTGGGTGGGGATCGATTGCCCCCGCGCCTGGCGGCGCTGGCCGGCTGGCTATTCCTGCTGGGCTGCCTGCTGTTCGGCGGCGCCCTCTATGGTCTGGGCTGGTGGGGGCCCAGCGCGTTGGGCGCCGTGGCGCCGCTGGGCGGCACCAGCTTCATCCTGGGCTGGCTGTTGCTGGGCGTGGCCGCCCTGAGGGCGCGGCGATGAGCGGGCATAAGTCCCTGGACGCCCGGGGCCTGGTTTGCCCCCTGCCGGTCTTGCGGGCGCGCAAGGCCCTGATGGCCATGGCGCCGGGGGCGGTGCTGACCCTGCTGGCCACCGACAAAGCCGCCCGGCGTGATGTGCCGGCTTTCTGCCAATCGGCCGGCCATACGCTGGTGTCGACCGATGAGGCGGACGGGGTGCTGACCTTCATGATACGCCGGGCTTGATCGGGCTGATCTGGATCATTCTGGAGGTGTGGAACCGCTTAGCCACTGGCGGCGGGCGGCCGGCATCGGTGATGATGCCGGCTTACAAT